>NZ_JBUZNP010000017.1:0-28947 GCF_055326215.1 Tessaracoccus pujii
CTAGCCTCCCTCTTTCATGAGGCGGCTTGAGAGCTGTCAGCTGGGCTGTCGGAGCCCGATTTGAACACTGGGCCGGTTGAGGGCGTGACTGTTGGCCGGCTGACGCTGCCGGGCGGCGGTTCTCCAGGTTTCCTCGGGTAGTGGCGGTCGGTTGGGGTCAGGCTGGTGGGATCGCGGCGATCCGGGCGAACGCGGCCACGAGGTGCTCAACCCAGGGCCAGCTCTTCGGGAGGCGCAGCCGTCGCCGCCGGGCGCCGTGGACCAGTCGGGCCGGGACGTGCAGCAGCCGATACCTGAGTGCCTTGGGTTCGGCCTTGGCGAGGTCACCGTCGAGGGCCAGCATCTTGAACCAGGCGACCAGGTCGGCGGCGATCATCGTCAGGGTCAGCCAGGTCTGGTTGATGCTGAACTCGCGCGACGGGAAACGTCCCAAGCCCGAGTCCTTGGCGTGACGGATCCGGTCCTCAACCCGGGCATGCGCCCGATGCCGGGCCTCAAGGAACTGCAACTGCCCCGCGGCTGTGTTGGTGGCAAACGCTTGATACCGCCACCCGTCGGCCTCTTCAAACAGCGACAACTGCGCCCCCGGATGCGGGCGTTCCCGGCGCAGGATCACCCGCATCCCCGCCGGCCAACCATCGAGATTGAGCAGTCCTGTGACCTCGGCGACCTCCCCGCCCTCTCGAACCTCACCATCGGCCTTCAGCGCCGGAGACCATGACCCGACCGGCAACTGCGTGATCGCATCGCGCACGTTCTCGCCGATGGTGAACCCCACGCTGTAGTGCAAGATCCGGCCTCTGACTTGGCCTTGCGCATGGAGCCAGTCCAGCAACTGGTGGGAGGCGCCGGCCCCGTCACAGCGGATCAACAGGTTGCGGCGATACGGCATCGGGATCTGGGTGATCGCCTCGCCCAGGACCTGAATGTGATCCACGGCGGTGTTCGACCCCGCCCGACCGGTTCGCAGCGCGGCGGCGAGGAACTCGTGCGTGTTGTCGCACCACACACCGATCGGGTGATACCCGAAGGTTCGTTTGAACGTCGGCGACGCGAGTTCCTTCTCCGAATGCGTGACCACGATCGTGGCATCGACATCCAACACCACGGTGCTGCCGAGATCGGTGCCAGCGACCCGAGAGGCCGGAACTCCGCCAGCGCCTGTCAGCTGGGCCCAGACGTGGCGCCGGACACGGGCCCGGGCCGTGGCGATCTTCCTACGCCTGGCGTCCGTGACCTCATCCAGCGCCCGCCACACCGTCGGAGCTGAGGCGACCGGCCCCAGCACTTGGGATTGGTGACGCAGGACGTCGATGTCGGAGATCGCCTCACCGCCGTCGGCGAGCAGCACCGCGACATCGGTCAGCACCTGGCCGCGGTCATGGACCGAGGGGACGAAACCGCGCCTGGCCATCGCTGTCGAGAGACCACCGGTCAGCCCGACCCGGTCAGCCAACAAGCGAAGCCCGATGCTGCCTGCGTGGGCGACCACCCCGGTCCCGTCACCTGTGACTGACAACCCCGACGACCACGCAGTATCCTTCACTTGCCGAGTGCCTTCCGCTATGGGTCTTTTGAGCTTCGCAACTCCAAGTATCCCGTAGTCAGAAGGCACTCTGGCTCATTTACGGCACAGGTCGCCCACACGCCATGAACGATCGAGGCTAGGCGGTGCCCGCAGCTTCCCCTGTGACGGTCCGACGTCGAAGTCTTCCTTCGGATGCTCAGCATCGAGACAGGGGGCATGTCAGACCTCAAGCCAGGCCGTTGAGCCACCCGAAGGCGGGGGCTACCGACGCCGGCGTGCCGCTGCTTGTGCGCGCAGAGGGGGCACAAGACCGCGCTTGCTTAGAAGATCACGTTTAGATAACGAAAAGTCCTGTCTATTGGCAACGCTAACAAGGGATGTTAGCGTGTGACACAAGTGGCCACGCCCCATGGGCTCCAACGGAGGAGCCCGTCTCATGGGCCTGGCCCTCAGAAAACGAAGGAGTGTTCTGATGTCAAGAAAGATCTCGGCTGGCTTGCTTGCTGGCGTTCTAGCGCTCAGCCTCTCGGCCTGCGGTCAGGATGGGCAAGGATCCGCAGAAGTCAGCGAGCGCGCAAACCAGATGTACACATGGGTTTCCAACGAGTCCGATCGGGAGCAGTGGGAGACCTTCATCGCCGGTGTCAAGGAGTTCGACGATCCCGAGTTCGAGCTCTCGCTGGAGGGTCCAAGCTTCCAAGAGTACTGGACTCTAGTCCGGACACGGATGTCCGCGTCGGACGCCCCCTGCATCATGACCACTCAGGCCGCTCGGGCACAAGAGCTGTCCCAGCTTCTCGCGCCGCTGGACGAGCTGGCTGAGAACGCTGGTCTGGACCTCTCCATCTACAACGAGGCCATGATGCAGGGCATGACGGTAGACGGATCTGTGCGTGCGCTGCCGTACGACGCCGAGCCGATGCTGCTCTACTACAACAAGGCGCTCTTCGAGGAGAAGGGCCTGGACCTCCCAGGCGCGACGTACTCGCGCGATGACTTCCTGGCGGACGCCAAGGCATTGACGGGAGATGGCAAGTACGGCGCTTACGTGGCACCGGATTCCATGTACCCCTACCTTCCGATCGCGTTCGCTGACGGCAATGCACCCGTGAAGGACGGCGAACTGGCGGTGACGGAGTCGGCGTTCGTCGACGACTTCCAATGGGTGATGGACCTGGTGGCTGTCGAGAAGGTGGCCGCTGCCCCCAGCGCCGGAGACAACGACGAGCGCGGCCGCGCGGAATTCTTCGCGGGCAATGTCGCCATGATTATCGATGGCCCCTGGTTCTACTCCACGATCGTTGACGGGGCCGAGTTCGAGGTGGGAATTTCTGTGCCGCCGTCGACCTCGGGTGAGCCCGTCGGGATGATCCAGGGATCGGGCTTCGGAATCGCAGAGTCCTGCCCGGACAAGGAGGCAGCGTTCGAGAACATCATGAAGATGACGACGCCGGAGGTGGTGGGCTACGTGGGCAAGAATCGTGGCACCGTGCCCTCTGTGCCCGAAGCGATGAGCGCCTGGTCCGAGGGCAAGCCAGCCGAAGACGTTGCCGTCGTCGAGGCCCTGCTTGAGAACGCCCTCCCGCTGGAGACCACCTCAACGTGGAACCAGTTCGTGACGCAGTTCGCCCAGTACTCGCCGGAAGGTGTGCGTGGTGTGCGGACTGCAGAGGAGATCCTGACCTCGATCGATCAGGGTATCGGCTGATCCATGACCAGCACGCTTCCGGTAGCGGGTCAGACCGAACCGAAGCGAGATGTGAAGAAGGCCAGCAAGTCAGGCATGAGCCAACGTCTGCTGGCCTTCTTCCACTTGGCTCCGGGGATGGCCGGCTTCATCTCGTTCGTCGTCGTTCCGCTGATTGCTTCCCTGGTCATCAGCCTCTACCAATGGCCTCTTTACGGTTCGCGAGAGTTCGTGGGACTCCAGAACTACGTCCAGATCCTCTCTGGCGCGGATCCCGTGTTCTTCACCGTCTTGCGAAACACCGCGATCTTTGCCATCGGTTACACCATCGCCAACCTCATCATCTGCACAGCCATCGCGGTGTGGCTGCGTTCGCTGCCGACCTGGGCGCCGTTCTTCCAGATCCTGTTCTTCGTGCCCGTGGTCACGCCGATGGTGGCAAACGCTCTCATCTGGCGCCTCATGCTGCAGGACCGCGGGCTGCTGAATACATTCCTTGGTTGGTTCGGTATCCAGGGTCCCTCGTGGTTGGGAGATGGGGCGTGGGCCATGACGTCGCTCATCCTCATGTCACTATGGCAAGGGATCGGATACAACATCGTGATCCTCATCGCCGGCCTCACGAACATCAACCCCTCCATCATGGAGGCCGCTCGAATTGATGGGACGAATGCTTGGAGCCGGTTCTGGAAAGTGACATTTCCCATGCTGTCGCCCTCCCTGTTTTTCTGTAGCGTCATGACGGTCATCGGCGGATTCAAGGTGTTCGCCCAGCCGTATGTGCTCACTCTCGGCGGCCCCGGAAACGCAACCAACACTCTTGTCCTGAGTCTTTACCGCACCGGCTTCTCCTACGACCGACTCGGCCTCGCCTCCTCCATGGCCTGGGTGCTCTTTGTCATCGTGATGCTGGTCACTGCCCTGCAGTTCGTCGGCCAGAAGAAGTGGGTGAGTTACGATGCATGACCGACGCAGGCCGTTCAAGATTGGACCACTGATCAGCAAGATCGCCCTCGCGGTCGTCGGCTTCATCTTCGTCGTTCCCTTCGTCTGGATGTTCTTCTCCTCGCTGAAGCCCAGTACCGAGGTGCTCCTCGGCGGCGGCAACCTGATCGGGTCCGAGGTGCGATGGAGCAACTACGCTGAGGTCTTCTCGGCGATTCCCTTCGCTCGAATCCTCGCCAACACCTTCTTCATCGCAGGCATGGGGGCCCTCATCGCCGTGACGGTCTCCGTGCTCAGCGCCTACGCCTTCTCGAGGTTCGAGTTTCCGGGCCGTGGAGCGCTGTTCGCCGTGTTCATCGCCACGCTGATGCTACCGATCGAGGTTCTGGTCATCCCGCTCTTCATCGGAGCCAATAGCACCGGCCTCGTCAACAGCTATCCGGCCATCATCCTGCCCTTCGCATTCGGAGCCTTCGGAACGTTTCTCCTCCGGCAGTTCCTGCTGTCCCTGCCTCCGGATTACGAGGAGGCAGCGCGCATCGACGGTGCCAGCCAGTGGCAGTTGCTGCGCCACGTCATCGTGCCTCTACTCCGCGGCCCGATCTCCATCGTCGCCGCCTTCACCTTCATCGACTACTGGAATGCCTTCCTGTGGCCGCTCATCATCATCACGGATCCCGCCAAGGCGCCGCTTCAACTTGGCCTCAGCATGTTCTCGGGCGAACGCGGAACCGACTGGGGCCCGCTAATGGCCGCCACGTCCATCGCGGTGCTAGCCAGCTTGTCGATCGTCGTCTTCCTCCAGCGGCAGATCGCCAAGGGCATCAACATCGGAGGGTTTGGTGGGCGATGAACACGCAGAGCGAATGCTCGGCGCCTGGCCTCTAGCTCATGCAATATCAACGCGGCACGCTGTCGCTGAATAGGAGTGAATAGATCATGAACGAAGCGAGATCCTTCGAGGAGCTCTCGGAGCGCGAACTGCCACAGTGGTACGCCGACACCCCGTTCGGCATCTTCATCCACTGGGGGGCCTACTCGGTCTCCGCCTTCGGTGAGCCCATCGGGGCTCTCGGCACCATCGAGTGGGAGACTTGGTTCAAGCACAACCCCTACTCAGAGTGGTATTACAACACCATTCGCATTGACGGGTCACCTGCGCAGGAGCACCATCGCGAGGTGTATGGGGACATGCCCTACGACGGTCTGCTCGATCTGTGGAAGGCCGAGAAGTTCGACCCCAAGGACTGGGCCACCCTCTTCCATGACGCAGGCGCCGGATACGTGATCCCCACCACCAAGCATCACGATGGCATCACTCTGTGGGACGCTCCGCGCACCAACGGCCGCAACACCGTTTCGCGCGGTCCCAAGCGGGACCTGATCGCCCCCATCGCCGAGGCGGTCCGCGAGACCGGCATGCACTTTGGCGTCTACTACTCGGGCGGCCTGGATTGGCACTTCCGACCCATGCCGCCTCACACCACAGACGAATCGGTGAACGACACCGGTCGACCGAAAGATTCTGAATACGGCGCTTACTGCGCTCTGCAGTGCCGAGACCTGATCGACCGGTACAAGCCTGAGATCCTCTGGAACGACATCCAGTGGCCTGACGGCGCCAAGAACTTCGGTCCCGACGGGTTAGGCACACTGTTCAACTACTTCTACGCACAAGTCCCCACCGGTGTGGTCAACGACCGTTACGGCGACACGCATTCTGACTACCTCACCAGCGAGTACTCGCACCTGCTCGCCAACGAGGGTGACAAGGCGTGGGAGAACTGCCGCGGCATCGGCTACTCCTTTGCCTACAACCAGCTCGAAGACCAGAGCCACTACCTGACTGGCTATCAGATTGCCCGCATGTTGACGGACATTGTGTCGAGGGGAGGGCACTTCCTGCTCAACGTCGGTCCGAAGGCGGACGGCACGCTCCCTGAGCTTCAGAGGAAGGCCCTAGTGGACCTCGGAACCTGGATGCAGACCGGAGCGAAGGACGTTCTCTACGGGTCTCGTCCGGTGAGCACGGAGGATGTCACGGCCGGCGCGGGCGTCTGGGTGCGTGGGGTCAACAAGGACGGCACCCGCCGCCTCTTCATCGACCTTGAGGATGCTGATCCGACCGTCGCTGCTACGGCAACGGTGACCATCGGTGGCGAGCGGGTCATGGTCGAACTCCCGGCCGGAAGGCCCGGACCCGTCATCCACTGAGGAAACAATACGCTGCGGGCCCCGCGAACCGTGGGGTCCGCAGTCTGCGCTCCGGCCGCTTCCGCGCCTTGGCCGATCCATCTCGCCGGGAGGCACCAAACCATCGGTGAGTGAGGCAGGTCGTTGCCCGGGCAAGCATAAGCAGTCGATAGACTCCTGACCGTGACTCCCTGACAGGTCGAGAGCCGCAACGGTGGTACCAGTCCGCAGTCTTCCCGAGATGCCGGGCCGAGACGGGGCGCCAGTGCAGGTGTCTCTGGTCAGGCAGATGCAGGGTGACCCCCACGGGGGCGACCGGGGCCTCACGCGGCGGGCAACAGCGACCACGTCGTCTCGGAACCCCCGGGGACGGGCTGTGGGCATGGTCTACATCCCTCCCGTAGGACCTCACGGCCCCACACATAGGATGCCACCTACTCGTGCAGCAGTCCCGCACGCTGGTCCTGGGTGTACGCGTCCGAACTCGACTCCATGCCCGAGCAGGCGCCCAGTGACAGCGAGGATGAGGGACGTTTCGTCGACACCATCGCCGACGTCATGCGATGTCGCATGGAGGCCGACGACCGGATCGTCGTCCTGGGCGAGGACATTCATCGCCTCGGCGGCGGCACGAACGGGGCCACCAAGGGCCTCGCCAAGCAGTTCCCCGATCGCGTTCTCGGCACCCCCATCAGCGAAAACGCCTTCGCCGGTCTGGCTGGGGGGCTGGCCCTCGACGGTCGCTACCGGCCGGTGGTGGAGTTCATGTACCCCGATTTCATGTGGGTGGCGGCCGACCAGGTGTTCAACCAGATCGGCAAGGCCCGCCACATGTTCGGCGGCGACAACCCCGTCCCACTCGTGCTCCGCACCAAGGTGGCGATGGGATCGGGCTACGGTTCCCAGCACCTCATGGACCCGGCGGGGATTTTCGCCACCGCCCCCGGCTGGCGGATCGTGGCCCCGTCCAACGCGGCCGACTACGTCGGACTGATGAACGCGGCGCTGGCCTTGGAGGACCCCGTCCTGGTGATCGAGCACGTCGACCTCTACCCGCAGGTGGGCCCAGTGCCCGCAGACATGGACGGCATCATCCCGCCGGGCAAGGCGGCCGTGCGCCGCGAGGGCTCGGGAGTGACCGTCATCAGCTACCTGTCGATGGTGGCGAAGACGTTGGAGGCCGTCGAGCAGACCGGCGTCGACGCAGAGGTCATCGATCTCCGCTGGCTGGACCGGGCGTCGATCGACTGGGACACCATCGAGGCGAGCGTGAAGAAGACCAACGCGGTCATGATCGTCGAACAGGGCGCCCGGGGCACTTCCTACGGTGGTTGGCTGGCCGACGAGATCCACCGCCGGTTCTTCGACTGGCTGGACCACCCCGTCCATCGGGTGACCGGTAGCGAGGCGAGCCCGAGCATCTCGAAGGTGCTGGAGCGCGCAGCAATCGCAGGCGTCGAGGAAGTGGCGGCCGCCCTTGAGCAGCTGCGCAAGGACGCGGGAGGCGAGCTCTGATGCCGCACATTCTGCGCATGCCTGAGATCGCCGCAGGCACGGGCGAGGCAGCGATCCAGGCCTGGCTTGTCAAGCCGGGCGACAAGGTGGCGGTCGGCCAGGCCGTCTGCGAGATCGAGACCGACAAGGCGACGATCGACCTGGAAGCCGAGGAGTCAGGCACTTTCGCGGGTGAGCTGGTGGAGGCGGGACGCAAGGTCGCCGTCGGGAGCCCCATCGGCGTCATCGCCGAATTGGGTGAAGATCTCGCGGCAGTCCTGGCTGCGGCCGGGTCGGACGTCGACGATGAGGCTCCCTCCGCCGACACTGATATGCAGGACGCCGTCGACGGCGACCTCGCCAAGGTGGACGAGTCCGCAGCTCCTGGTGACACGACCGCCCGGCTCGACGACGTGTCGGAGGAGGCGCCCGGCGCGGATCAGTCTGATGCGCCGACGGAATCCGGTCGCCCCGAACGCCTGATGACGAGCCCGCTGGTGCGCCGCCTCGCCCGCGAGCAGAACCTCGACCTGTCCACGGTGAAGGGGAGCGGCCCGAACGGGCGGATCCTCAAGAAGGATCTGGCAAGAATCACATCGCCCACTCAGGAAAAGCATGCAGAGCCCACCGCCCAGAACGCCGTGGCATCGCAGCCGTCCGGCTCGGTGGACGAGGGGCAGTGGGACGTCCTCCCCCACAGCGGGATGCGTCGAGCTGTGGCCAGGCGCCTCAGCGAGAGCAAGGCGACCGTCCCACACTTCTACGTGGTGGCCGACTGCAAGATGGACGATCTGCTCACCCTCCGTGCCCAGGTGAACGCGATCGGCGACCGGAAGGTCTCGGTGAACGACTTCATCATCAAGGCTGCGGCCCAGGCCATGCGGGATGTCCCGGCGATGAACGCGGTCTGGGGCGATGACGGGATGAGGCGGGCCAGGAGGGTCGACATCGCGGTGGCGGTGGCCGTCGAGGACGGCCTCTTCACCCCGGTCGTCCGGGACGCGGACACCCTCTCAATGGGGCGATTGGCTGAAACAGTTCGTGATCTGGCCGAGCGCGCCCGATCCGGCGGGCTCAAGCAGCGCGACCTGGAGGGCGGCACGTTCACCATCTCCAACCTTGGCATGTACGGCACGAAGGAGTTCAGCGCGATCATCAACCGCCGCACTCCGGCATCCTCGCCGTCGGCGCGGCGTCGCAGCGGCCGGTGGTCGTCGACGGTGAGATCCGCGTGGCGTCGGTCATGACGGTGACGTTATCGGCGGACCATCGGATCGTCGACGGTGCCGTGGCTGCGGAATGGCTGGCTGCGTTCCAGCGCCGCATCGAGGCGCCGATGGGGTTGCTGCTCTAGGTGTATTGATCGGGGACGTTGGCCAATCACCGGGATGCGGCGCACCGACGCGCTGCGGGCGCTGGCGGCCTATCGTCGCGAACGAAACGAGGTGATGTTCGGGGTGGATGCCGTGGTGACCAGGGCGGGTCGCGTCCACGTCGGTGATGCCGTCGAGCTGGATGGCGCGGGTGAGTGACCCAGCTCCCTCGGCCGAGCCCTCTCGTCGGACGCGAGGCATGACAAGTGCCCAGCCTCGCGCGTGACATCCTCGTAGCATGGGCAGCATGAGAGTCGGGCTTGGAGTGGGATGCTCCGGAAGGATCCTGAGATGATCCGCGACCGGGACGCCGCGGGTCGCCCCCGCCAGGCGCGCCCGCGCGACGCGCTCGGCCGGCCCCTGCCATATGGGGCCACGGGCGTTGAGCCGGTGTCGGAGGAGCCCTTGCCTCCGTTGGAGTCGGTGGAGCTGGCCAGGAGCCTGGTTGCGGAGGGTCGGCCATTCGCCGCGCATGAGGTCCTCGAGGCCCGCTGGAAGGCCGGCCCTGACGAGGAGCGCGATCTGTGGCAGGGACTGGCCCAGATCTGTGTCGGCCTGACCCACGTCGCCCGCGGTAACAACGCTGGCGGCGCCCGGCTCCTTGAGCGCGGTTCTGCCCGAGTGGACGCCTACCGCGCACACGGTGGGCCTTCCTACGGCTTGGACCTTGCGGAGGTCGCGGCCTGCGCCTTGCGGCAGGCAAGCCAAGGCACTTGAGCCTGAGCCCGGGCTTAGCCGTCGCGATCATGCCGCTGTCATAGGTCCCGACGTGGGCGCCGGTCAGTTGTCGACACCCGAGATCCCAACGCGAACGGCCCCGGGTGCGCGCCCGACCCTGGGGTTCGTCAGCCGAGGGCGCCTCGCACCGTCTCCTGGAGCTCCTTCCAGCTGACGATGAACTTCTCGACTCCCTCGTCCTCGAGGACTTGGAAGGCGTCGTCGAGGTCGACGCCGGACTCGGCGATCTCCTTCAGGACCGCGCGACCCTGGTCCGCGGTGCCCTCCATGGGGGTGCCGACGTCGCCGTGGTCGGCGAACGCGTTGAGCGTCTTCTCGGGCATGGTGTTGACGATGTTGCCTGCCACCAGATCAGAGACGTAGAGGGTGTCGGGGTAGGAGGGGTCCTTCGTGCCGGTCGACGCCCACAGGGGGCGCTGCGGGTTGGCGCCCTTGGCCTTGAGGGCGGCGAAGCGCTCGGAGCCGAACACCTCGTCGAACGCGCCCAGCGCGACCTGCGCGTTGGCGATGGCGGCCCTGCCCTTGAGGTCCTCCCGCCCGAGCTTGGCGAGGCGGGCGTCGATCTCGGCGTCGACCCGCGAGATGAAGAAGGAGGCGACGGAGTGGATCGTGGCGAGGTCGCGGCCCGCGGCGTCGGCGGTCTCCAGGCCGGTCAGGTAGGCATCCATGACCTCGCGGTACCGGTCCTCGTTGAAGATGAGGGTGACGTTGACCGAGATGCCGCGGCCGATGACCTCTGCGATCGCCGGGATGCCGGCCTTGGTGGCGGGGATCTTCACCAGGAGGTTCTCCCGGCCGACGATGTCGTAGAGCTTCTGGGCCGCGGCGACGGTGGCGTCGGTGTCGTGCGCGAGTTCCGGCGAGACCTCGATCGAGACGCGGCCGTCGAAGCCACCGGTGCGGTCGTAGATGGGCTTGAGGAGGTCCGCGGCGTCGCGGACGTCGGTGGTGGTGGCGAGCTCGATCGCCTCGTCGACGTCGGTGAGGCCCTGGAGCTGCTCGGCGTAGGAGTCGCCGTCGCTGAGGGCCGCGGCGAAGATCGTCGGGTTGGTGGTCACGCCGACCACGGACTTGGTCTCGATCAGTTCGGCCAGGTTGCCGGAGGTGAGTCGCTCGCGGGAGAGGTCATCGAGCCAGATGGAGACACCGGCGTCGCTGAGGGCCTTGAGTCGATCGGTCATGGGAATCCTTCTGTGAAGTGGCAGTTTTCTCGAGCCTAGGCGGCGGGGCGTTCCAGGCAGTGGGGTTGCTTGATGTTGCCCGGTCGCGGGTATGCCGCCCTCGTGTACAAGTGCGCCATCCGGCTAGTGGGGGCAGCCTGGCTTCGCACCCGCGATCGCCAGGCGGATGGCGTCCCCGAGCGTGGCGATGCTCCCCACTTCGGTCACTCCCTGAATCGCCGCCGCCAGCGACCCCGCGGCGGCGTCGCCCATCACCGTCCTCAGCGCCACGAGCGCCTTCTCGCGAGCCTGATCCGAGGAGAGGGGCGCCTCCGGATGTCCGGACGGGTGGTCGGTGTGTGCCACATGTCGCTCCTGGCCCACCGCGACCTCAACCCGCCCCCCGAACCTCGTGTCGTTGGTCATCGCGAGATCCGCGACCACGCGGACCCGGTCCCGCATGGTGTGGATGTCGGCGCGAGAGAGGGCGTCGTCGCCCACCTGCCGCGTCCCCAGTTCGCGGTCGACGGCGGCCGCCGCCACCAGCCAGGTGGGCGAGTAGCGGGCCGCCTCCTGATCGGTGGGCCGGTCGACGCGCATGATCTGCAACACGAGCGGGTCGACGTGCGCGACGATCTCGGTGATGTCGTCCGGGCGCAGGTCCTTGCCCCTGATGATCTCCAGCGTCGCGTCGAGCGCCCCGTGGATGGAGCCGCAGCAGGGGTAGAGCTTCTGCACGAGGCCCCAGGCCGCGGTGATGCCGTGGATCCCTGACCTCGCTCCGTCGAGCACCTCCTGCAGCGCCCGCTCGGGCGAATGTTCCCCGCCGAAGCAGTCCAGCATCCCGCTCGCGCCTAGGAGCCAGTCCGGGCTCGCCGTCGCGCCTGCCCGGGCGAGGAGCGCCGCCTGGACTCCGGCCCGGGCGGCGGCGCCCGCGTGGAAGGCCTTCGTCATCGTGCCGAAGTTCGCGCGCACCCCGGCCGCCGACGACGCGGCGATGGCCAGCGCGACCGATGCCTGGGGGCGGTCGAGCCCGAGCAGGCGGCTGGCCGCCGCGGCGGCGCCGATCGACCCGATGGTGCTGGTCGCGTGCCACCCTCGCCGGTAGTGGGCGTGCGACAGCGCGAGGCTGGTCAGCCAGTTCGTCTGGTAGCCCGCCAGGAAGGCGTCGACGAACTCGGCGCCGCTGCTGTGGCCGGCCTCGGCCAGGGGCCACAGCGTCGAGAGCAGGACTGCGCTGCAGTGGCCGTGCATCGGATGCATGTAATCGTCCCAGTCCAGGCTGTGCGTCCCGGTTCCCAGCACGTAGGCCACCTCGGCCAGGCCGGCGTGCGTGCCATCGGCCCAGAGCGCGGCCGTCTGCCCGGGGCCTGGGGGAGTACGGACGATGGTGGCCGAGGCCACCCTCGCCTGGTTCGAGTGGGTGCCGGCGACGGCGATGGCGAGTGTGTCGGTGACGGCTTGGTGTGCCCGAGTGACGGTCTGGTTGTCGCTCCACCGACTGTAGATGGAATCGACGATGGCTGATTCGGCGCTACCCATGGTGACCTCTCTGTCCGACCTTGTAGAGCTGTCGACCATCATCAACGCCAAACCGTTGACTGTCAACAGTTGGCGGCGTAGTATCATGCTCTGACCGGGCGGTGCGCCACGACGGCGTCGCCGGTCCGTCGGGCGCTGCGCCTGACCAGGGACACCGAGAGGGGCCGGCGTGACCACTGCGAGCCGCGACATGAGGATCATCTCTGACGGGGACAGGCTGGGCGTCACGAGCGCCCGCGACGTGGCCGAACATCATCTCAGAAGGGCGATCCTCGAGGGACGGATGCGCCCGGGCGAGCGGCTCAATGAGGTCCTCGTCGCCGAGGAGCTCGGGATCAGCCGCGGGCCCCTGCGCGAGGCGGTGCAGAGACTCTCCAGCGAGGGCCTCCTGACACAGGTGCGGAACAAGGGTGCCTTCGTCTCGACTGTGGACGCTGAGGAGGTCAGCGAACTGTACGAGGCCCGGATTGCCCTCGAGCGGCGCGCGGTCAAGCTGGTGGCCGCCCGCCGGAGCGCGGACCAGCTCGCCGATCTGGACCACATGCTCGACGAGGCGACGGCCGCCATCGAGTCGACCGACGGCGGCGCCTACCCGTCGGACCTCGACTTCCACAGGGCGATCATCCGGATGGCCGGCAACCAGGTGATCGCCCGGATGGCCGAGGAAGTTCAGACCCGCCTCCAGCTCGCCCGCGCAAAGTCCGCCCGTGATCCGAAGAGGGCCGTGGCGGCGCTGGGGGAGCACCGTGACATCGTGCGCGCCATGCTCGCCGGCGAAGGAGAACTCGCCAGCCAGATCATGGAGGAGCACCTCATGCACTCCCTCGAGAGCGCGCTGGCTCGCTCACTCTGAGCGTGGGTGAAATAGTTCCAGAAGAATCTTGATGTGAACTGTTGACAGTCGCCAGTTGGCAGTGCATTCTTTGAGTAAGGCGCCTTTGAAGGCGTACACACAACCCTCGGCAGCGACGCAGAGGTGAGGAGACTCAATGACCGAGAAGATCTCCGTGAGGGACGCAGAAGTGACCTTCACACGTAAGGGTTCCCCGACGGTGACGGCGCTCCAGGCGCTGAACCTGGACATCGAGGCCGGCGGCTTCGTGTCCATCGTGGGCCCTTCGGGTTGCGGCAAGACCACCCTGCTCCGTGCGATCGGGGGGCTTCAGCCCCTCACGCACGGCGAGATCCGGGTGGGCGATGACGTGATCACCAAGCCGCGACGCACCACAGCCTTCATGTTCCAGGCGCCGACGCTGCTTCCCTGGTTCACCGTCGAGCAGAACTGCCTCGCCCCGGCGAAACTCCGCGGTGGCGTCAAGCCGGAGTACCGGGATCGTGTCCGGACGCTCCTTGAGCGGGCGGGACTGAGCGGCTTCGAGGACAAGTACCCCTTCGAACTCTCAGGCGGCATGCAGCAGCGCGTCGCCATCGTGAGGGCGCTGGGGCAGGACCCGGAGGTGCTCCTGCTCGACGAACCCTTCGGCGCACTGGACGCCATGACCCGTGAGCAGATGAACTTCGACCTCAACGCCATCTGGAACCGGGCCCAGGTCACGACGCTGCTCATCACCCATTCCATCCCTGAGGCCGTCCTGCTCGGACAGCGGGTGGTCGTCATGTCGTCCCGCCCCGGCCGCATCGTCGACGACATCGAGATCCCCTTCGGTCCCAACCGCACCCCCGCGGTCATGGACGACCCCGAGTTCGCGCGGATCACCGCCCATGTTCGCTCCTACTTCGTCGCCGACGACGAAGCAGGCACCCCCGCTGAGAGGACCCTGACCCGTGTCCGCGACTGAGATCGTCACCCGCCCCATCCAAGGCGGAGGCAACATCCCGCTGCCCGTGCGGCCCCGCCGCCGGTCCGGCTCGTCGAACTTCCTCCGCAACAACGTGATCGCCATCGTGTCGATCATCGGCGCCCTCTCCACGTGGGAGATCGTTCCCCGGCTGGTGAACGCCCCGAGCTTCATCTTCCCGCCCCTGTCCGAGGTCCTCGCTAAACTCTTCAACCCCAACACGCTGTCCCTGATCGGCGAACACACGCAGGTGACGTTCTACGAGGCGATGGTGGGTCTGGTCATCGGCATCGTGACCGGGGTGGGCATGGGCTTCATCCTGGCCGAGTGGGAACTGGCCCGTCGGGCTTTGTACCCGTTCATCGTGGCCTTCCAATCCATGCCCAAGGTGGCCCTGGCGCCGCTGTTCATCATCTGGTTCGGCTTCGGGTACACCCCCAAGATCCTCGTCGTCGTCATGCTGGTGTTCTTCCCGATGCTGGTCAACACCATGAACGGCATCCTGTCCACTGACAAGTCGCGGCTCGACCTCTTCCAGTCCCTGTCAGCAACCAAGTGGCAGATCTGGAGCCGCCTGCTGCTGCCGAGCGCCCTGCCGTCGATCTTCGCCGGACTCGAGGTTGCCGTCGTGAATTCGTTCATCGGGGCGATCACCGGTGAGTTCGTCGGGGCCACCGCCGGCCTCGGTGTGCTGCTGCAGCAGTTCAAGACCAACTACGACACCGCAGGTGTCTTCGCCATCCTCATCATCCTCGCCCTCATCGGCGTGGCGCTGAACCAGATCGTCCGGTTCGCCCGCAAGCGCCTCATCTTCTGGCAGTGACGCCAGTTCCCCTACACAGAAGGACACCACCATGCACAAGCATTTTCTCAAGACCTCCGTCTCCGTCGCCGCCGTCGCACTACTTCTCAGCGCCTGCGCCCCTGACGAGCCCGGCTCGGCTCCGGCGGCGGCCGACGGCAGCACGGGTGCGCCCGCCCAGATCACCGAGCTGATCGTCGCGCCGTCGTCCGCCATGGGTCCGCACTGGGCCGCCTTCGCGGTGGCCGAGGATCAGGGCTACTTCGAGCAGGCGGGCGTCGACGTCGAGCTCCAGTTCCCTGGCGGCTCGGGCGACGTCCTCCAGGCGCTGGCCACGGGCCGGATCCACATCGGTGGGCCCACCCCCGAGGGCGCCTGGGCTGCCGTCGACAACGGCCAGAGCGTCAAGATGTTCTACAACTGGTCACGCGAAGCGGTGCAGTCCCTGGCCGTGCTCGAGGACTCGGACATCGCGTCCTTCGCCGACCTCGAGGGCGCCAACATCGGCGTCGCCGCCATCTCCTCGGGCGCCAAGCTGCTCGCCGAAGCGGCGCTGCGTGACGCCGGTGTGGACCCCGCAAGCGTGACGTTCATCGCCACGGGCACTGGTGTCGCGGCCGCCGATGCACTGAGCAAGGGGCAGGTGGACGCCCTGATGCTGTGGGACACCGAGTACACCATGATGGAGCAGTCCGGGGTGGACCTCCGCACCTTCATGCCGCCGGAGTTCGCCCAGCTGTTCTCCACGGGCTTCGTCACCTCCGACGAGAACATCGCCGAGATGCCGGAGGCGCTCGACGGCTTCGGCCGAGCATGGTCGCAGGCCACCGTGTGGGCCACCGAGAACCCGGAGGCCGCCATCGAGATCCTGTGGGAGCTCTACCCGCAGACCAAGACCTCCGACGACGAGGACTTCCTGCAGAAGCAGGTGGAGATCTTCGAGTCCCGCAACGCGAAGGCCATGGTCGGTGACCCCGTCGAGAACAGGAACATGGGGTCGTTCCCCGAGGCCGGTGTCGCCAAGTGGATGGAGTTCGCCGCGGAGTACGGCATCACCTCCAAGGAGCTGAACCCCGAGGACGTCTACACCAACGAGTTCGTGGAGGGCTTCAACGATTTCGACGCCGACGAGGTCCGCGAGGCCGCGTCGAGCCATGAGGGATGAGCGGCTCGGCAGTCCGGAGGTCATCCGCACGCCACGCACGAAAGAGATGGACATGACACACCAACCACAGGCCCCGAGCCTGCTGAGGAGCTCCGGCCCGCACGAACTGCGCCTGCAGCTGCGCACGGCCCTCGCCGGTGACCGACCGGTCGTGGTGCCCGGCGCGACTGACGCCCTGTCCTCGCGACTCGTCCAGCGGGCAGGCTTCGGGGCGATGTACGTGACCGGCGCCGGCATGGCCAACGCGCTGTACGGGCTGCCGGACATGGGTCTGGTGTCGCTGGCCGAGGTGGTGGAGAACGTCGGCCGGATCACTGCCGCCGTCGACATCCCCGTCATCGTCGACGCCGACACCGGCTACGGCGGCCCGCTCAGCGCCATGCGCACCGTTACCCTCCTGGAGCGGATCGGGGTGTCGGGCATCCAGATCGAGGACCAGGAGATGCCCAAGCGCTGCGGCCACTTCGACCACCACGCCCTGATCCCCGCCAGGCACATGGCGTCCAAGATCGACGCGGCGGTCACTGCCCGGCGGGACGACGCACTCGTCATCATCGCCCGGACCGATGCCCGCTCCGCCGAGGGCTCGATCGAGGCCGCCATCGAGCGCGGACACCTCTACCGGGAGGCCGGCGCCGACGCGCTGTTCATCGAGGCCCCCCAGAGCGACGAGGAACTCCGTCGGGTCGCCGAGGAATTCGCAGGCACCCCACTCGTGGTCAACGTCGTCGAGGGCGGCAAGACGCCCCAGCACACCGTCGACGAGTACGCGGCGATGGGCTTCAAGCTGGTCCTGTACGCCAACTTCCTCATGCGGGCCGTCCTCCAGGCCGGACAGGAATCTCTCGAGTACCTGCGAAACACCGGTGGGACCCTGGGCTACCAGGAGCGGATGCTCAGTTGGCAGGACCGCCAGGCGCTGGTGCACCTCCAGCAGATGAGCGCGGCCGAGGCGCACTTCGACCAGCCGTGGGAGGCGCGAGCAGTATGACGATGCTCAGTGAGCTGCCCGATCAGGTCGACGTCGTCGTCCTCGGCGGCGGCCTGGCCGGATGTGCGGCCAGCCTTGCCGCCGCGGAGTCCGGCTCCGCGGTGGTCCAGCTGGAGAAGCTGCCGGAGATCGGCGGATCAACGGTGCTGTCGGCGGGCCTGTCGGCCTACGCCGGCACCGACGAGCAGGCCGAGGCGGGTGTGCACGACTCCGTGGAGCTGCTGCGCGACGACATCCACGCCGCCGGATTCGGGAAGTGCGATCCGGCCCTGGTGGACCTCTACTGCGCGCACCAGCTCGACACCTACCGATGGCTCCGGGGTCTCGGGGTCGAGTACGGACACCTGCACGCGGCGGCCGGGCAGTCGGTGCCACGGTCGCATCCCACGGATACGCGCCGCATGCTGCAGCTCCTCACCGACGCCGCCGCCGAACTCGGAGCCCGGCAGTTCACGGGCGTGGCCGCCGTGCGGCTGGTCCGCGAGACCGGCCGCGTCACCGGCGTCCGGGTCACCGCCGACGACGGGGACAAGACGATCCGCTGCGGCGCCGTCGTCCTCGCCACGGGCGGGTTCGCGCAGAACCGCGCCATGCTCGAGAAGTGGGCGCCCCAGATGGGGCTCGCCCTGCAGGCCGGCGGGGCCGGCAACGTGGGCGACGGTCTCCGCCTTGCCTGGGCGCTGGGCGCGGACGTCGTCGACACCCCCTACATCAAGGGCACCTACGGCGTGTACCCGCACCCGCATCCCGGCGAGCACGGCACCGGCATCCACGCCATCTACAAGGGCGGCATCGCGGTCAACAAGGAGGGTCACCGGTTCGTCGACGAATCCCTGCCCTACAAGGTGGTGGGCGACGCCAACCTCCTGCAGACCGACGGCCAGTCCGTCCAGATCTTCGACTCGCGTGTCATGGCGGCCTCCGACTCCTCGGTTGCCATCTTCGACTTCGAGGGGCGCCGACGCTCCGGCATTGTGGTCGAGGCCGAGACCATCGAGGAGCTCGCAGAGCGAGCCGGACTCCCGGTCGCCGAGACCGTCGCCTCGGTCGCGGAGTACAACCGTCACATCCGGGTGGGGGAGGCCGACGAGTTCGGTCGCGAGCACCTCTCCGGCAAGGTGGGTGAGATCTTCCCCCTGGAGAACGCCCCCTTCTTCGCCCATCTCTCGGGCACCGTCGTCCTCGCCACATACTGCGGGCTGCGCGTCGACCCCTCCATGCGTGTACTGGACGTCTTCGACGAACCGATCGACGGCCTCTACGCGGCGGGCGAGATCATCGGTGGTTTCCACGGCGCGGGGTACATGACCGGCACGTCCATCGGCAAGGCCGGAATCTTCGGCCGCATCGCGGGGCGTTCGTCCGCCCGCCAGGCCCACGCCCCGACACCGGAGGTTTCCCATGCCTGATCTGTTCGACCTCGACGGCGAGATCGCGGTTGTCATCGGTGCGGGGGAGGGGGGTCTCGGCGCTCGCGCCGCCCGGGAGCTGTCGGCCCGGGGCGCCGTCGTGGTCCTGGCCGACCATCCGTCCCGCGTCGAGGACCTCCAGGCAACCGCCGCGACACTCAGCGGAGACCATGTCGTCGCCACCTGCGACGTCACCGACGAGGCGGGGGTCGAGGCCGTCTTCGACCTGGCGGTCGAGCGGTTCGGTGGGATCGACGTTGCCGTCAACTGCGCCGGTGCAATGCTGCGCAAGGAGTTCGATCAGACCACGCCGGCGGAGTTCGAGCACCTCATGCGCGTCAACGGCCTCGGCAACTGGCTCGTCGCCCGCGCGGCCGGTGTCCGGATGCGGGACGGCGGCCGCCCGGGTGGCCGCATCGTTCTGATGAGCACCGTCTACGCGGAGCGGGTCGGCCCGATTCCGGAATCGGCCTACTACGCGTCCAAGGCGGCGGTGGCCAACGTCACCCGCGGCCTCGCGCAGGAGCTGGGCCCGCACGGGGTTCGCGTCAACTGCCTGGCCCCCGGCGTCTTCTACCCCACGGGAATGACGTCGGCCCTGTCCGAATCGCCCGAGAAGCTCGAGTGGTTCGCCAACCGCACCATGCTGGGCCGCAACGGCGATCCCGACGCGGACTTCGCCGGCCCCCTCCTGTTCCTCTGCAGCCGGGCGTCGTCCTACGTCACCGGCCAGATCCTGTATGTCGACGGCGGATGGTCCGCCTGGTGACCCCGTCACCGCACCCAATGAGAGGCAACGCAAACCCATGAGCGCAGACACCACCGCCCTGATCATGCTCGACTACGAGGTGGCCCTCACCGAGGACGGCCCGTACGCGAAGATGCCGCCGCTGATCGCCCAGGTCCGTGAGCGTGGCGTGATCGCCAACGCCGGGAAGGTGCTCGCCGCCGCGCGGGAGGCGGGGGCCAAGGTGATCCACGTGCGCCTCGCGTTCGACGACGCCTACGGGCTGCGCACCAACCAGCACCCCCGCTTCAACGCCTACGTCGACAACCGCGCCATGCTGTCCACCTCCCCCGAGGCGGCCTTCACCGCCCCGCTGGCCCCCCGCGACGGGGAGGTGGTGGTCCAGAAGGGTGGCGTCGACCCGTTCATCGGCACCGCACTCACCGAGATCCTGACCGGCGCCGGGATCCGCACCGTCATCCTCGGTGGCGTGGCCACCAACCTCGTCGTCGAGTCGGCGGCGCGGACCGCCTGCGACAAGGGCTTCCAGGTGCGCATCGTCGAGGACATGTGCGCGTCCTTCGACCCGGCGCTGCACGAGATGTCGATGACCCGCCTCATGCCCTTCTTCGGCTCCGTGGTGTCGTCCGACGACGTGATCGCGAGCGAGCTGAGCGCCTGACATGACCGAGCAGCTGCGGATCTGGCATCAGAGTTTCACCGTGCTCGACGACGTGCCGCACTACCGCGACGCCCTGCGCCGCCACCTGGCCTCGGCGGTGGGTCCCGACACGGTCATCGACCTTCACGGCATGGCGGCCGGGACCTACCCGTCGGACTACCCGGGATCGCACATCGGCTACTGGTACCTCTCGGGGCTCCACAAGGAGCAGTTCGTGCAGGCGGCGCTGGCAGCAGAGGCCGAGGGCTACGACGCCTTCATGATCGCCACCATCCCGGACACCGGGTTCGAGGAGATCCGCACGCTGGTGGACATCCCGGTGCTTGGCTTCGGGCAGACGTCGGTGCTGAGCGCCGCCCAGTTCGGCGACTGCGTCGGGATCGTCAACTTCATCGGCGCCCTGGTGCCGCAGCTGCGGCGCAACTTCGAGCACTACCGCCTCGACCGACTGGTGGGCCCCATCGTCCAGGTGGAGGCGGCGTTCCACGACATCATGGCCGCCTACAGGGAGCCCGCGTCTCTGCTGGATGCCTTCGAGCGGGCGGCCAGGGAGGCCATCGCGCAGGGCGCCAACGTCATCGTCCCGGGGGAGGGACCGCTCAACGTGTTCCTCGCCGATCAGGAGGTCACGGCCGTCGACGGCGTCCCCGTCGTCGACTCGCTCGGCACCCTTGCCGCGACGGCCGAACTCCGGGCGAGGATGCACCACCGGTCCGGGATCGTTCCGAACCGCACCGGATTCTTCGGCGCCCGGCCGCCGCGCGAGATCGTGGACGCCGCTCGGAACTTCTACGGCGTCACCGGAGCCCTCCGCGCCGCCACTCAGCACCCAGACGACAGCTTCAACTGACAGGAGTCAATGATGACCGAGCAGAATCCCCGTTACGACGTCGTGGTGGTCGGTGCAGGGGCCGCGGGACTCTCCGCGGCGCTGAGCGCATGGGAGGCCCTCGCCCAGACCGTCGACAATCCCAGCGTGGCCATGCTGGAGCGGTCCACCAAGGACCTGCGCGGAGGCAATACCCGCTGGTCGGGGGCCTTCCTCCGGCTGAAGGACCGGACCACCCCCGTCGACAACCTCGCCGAGTACGGCGTCACGGTCTCCCGCGGCCAGGCATCCGGGGAGTACTACGAGCGCCTGGCTGAGAAGGTGCCCGAGGCCTTCGGCTGGATGGTCCACAAGGGCGTCCAGCTGGAGGCCCTCCCCACGATCTTCCTCACCGCGTCCGCCACCCGCTACTCGCCGGTGGGTGGGGGTGAGCACATCGTCGAAACCCTCTTCGCTGCTGTCGAGCAGACGGGCATCGACGTCTGGTACGAGACGTCCGCCGAGAAGCTCATGGTCGACGACGCCGGTGCCGTGACCGGCATCGTCGTGCGGAACCCCGACGGCGCGCTGCGTCGCGTCGAGGCCGGCTCCGTGGTGCTCGCCACCGGGGGGTTCCAGGCCAACGGCGAAATGATGTCGCGCTACATCGGCGAGAGCGCCTACCGCATCCCGCCCATCTCGATGGGCGGCCGCAACAACCGCGGCGACGGCCTGCGAATGGCGATGGAGGTCGGCGGCGGAACGGCCGGCCAGTTCGACATCTTCCACGCCGAGCCCAAGGACCCCCGGTCCGACGTGGCCGAGGCCGTCGTCATGACCTATCCCTACGGGATCGTCGTCAACAAGTTCGGCACGCGGTTCATCGACGAGGGCGCCAACACCGTGGACCAGACGTACGAGAGGGTGGCCCGGGCCCTGTTCAAGGAGCCCGACTCCATCGCCTACGCCGTCTTCGACCAGAAAGTGCTGTCCACCCCAGGCTACGAGCACGCCGTGCTGACTGACGTGCCCCCGGTGGAGGCCGGTTCGATCGCGGAACTGGAGCAGCTGCTGGAGATGCCGGATGGTGCCCTGCAGGCGACCGTCGAGGCGTTCAATGCGGCGTGCCCCGACGACCAGTCCGGCTACGACTGGTCCGCCCTCGACCACCTGGGCGCCAAGCCCGAGGGCCAGCCGGCCAAGTCCAACTGGGCGCGGCCCCTGGACCAGGGCCCGTTCTTCGCCTACCCGCAGATCTGCGCCAACGTGTTCACCTTCGGCGGCGTCAAGACCGATCTCGAGGCGCGTGTAGTCACCTCCGACGGGTACCCCGTCCCGAACCTCTACGGCGCCGGCGAGATGACAGGCCTCTACTTCGAGATGTATGCGGGATCCACCTCCGTGATGCGCTCGGTCACCTTCGGCCGCACGGCGGGCGTGAACGCGGCGAAGGCAGGCACGCCCCATGCCTGACGCCGACGTCGTCGTCGTGGGGGCCGGTAACGCCGGCTTCTGCGCTGCGCTGGCCGCCGCCGAGCGCGGCCGGCGGGTGCTCCTGCTCGAGAAGGCGGACAGGGAGGCGGCCGGCGGGAACTCTTATTACACCCACGGCGCCACCCGCATCATTCACGACGGGCTGGAGGACCTGCTGCCGATCCTGGAACCCGACGAGCGGCACGCCGTCACCGTCGTGCCCCCGTACAGCGTCGAGGAGTACACCGGCGACATCTCCAAGCTCTCGGGCAACCGCAACGACCCGGAGCGCACCCGGGTGCTGGTGACAGAGTCGCACGACGCGCTGCGGTGGCTTCACTCCCTGGGGATGCGTTATGAGCTCCTCTACGGGCGGCAGGCGCACTTCAACGACGACGGCACGATCCTGTTCTGGGGCGGGCTGCACGTCGGCAACGTGGGTACCGGGATCGGGATGATCCGGGACTACACCCAGCTCGCCGAGGCACTCGGGGTGGAGATCCGCTACGGCCACCACGTCACCGGGCTGGTCACGTCCGCCGGCCGGGTCACGGGCGTCACCGTCACCGATCCCGACAGCACCACACGGGAACTGACCGCGGAGTCGGTCATCCTCACCTCCGGGGGGTTCCACGCCAGCCCGGAGCTCCGGGCCAAGTATTTCGGGGAGGAGTGGCGCGACGTGGTGGTGCGCGGCACCCCCACGAGCACCGGCGAGATGCTCACGGCCGCACTCGCCGTCGGGGCCGCAGCCGACGGCGACTTCGACGTCCCCCACGCCACGATGATCGACGCCGACTACCCCGAGAACTCCTCGAACCGCGAGCTCACCAACACGTTGGCCCGGCTCAGCTACCCCGTCGGCATCATCGTCAACCGGGACGGTGATCGCTTCATCGACGAGGGCGCCGACTTCCGCAACTACACCTACTCCAAGACCGGCAAGGCCGTGCTGAACCAGCCGGGCGGCCGGGCGTTCCAGCTGTTCGACAACTCGGTTCGGGGCGACCTGCGCGTCGACCAGTACGACATGCCCGGCGCCACCGTCATCTCCGCCGACACCGTCGAGGAACTCGCGGAGAAGGCCGGCATCGACGCCGAGGGTCTGCGCCGCACGGTGGAGGAGTTCAACGCCTCCGTCGACACGACGAAGCCCTATGACCCGACGGTGCTGGACGGACGCCGGGCGGAGTGCAACCCGCCGAAGTCCAACTGGGCCGTCGGGCTCGAGTCGCCGCCGTTCTGGTGCTACCCGGTGGTGTCCGGCATCACGTTCACCTACGGCGGCCTGGCCTCCGACGTCGACGGTCGCGTCCTCGACGCCGACGGGCAGCCGATCCCCGGCCTCTTCGTGGCAGGCGAGCTGATGGGCGGCCTGTACTGGGGCGGCTACCCGGGCGGGACCGGGCTGGCCGCGGGTCAGGTGTTCGGCAGGCGGGCTGGTGCACGTGCCTGACCTCCAGTGCGCGGGGCAGCCCGATCCGGTCAGGCGGTGACCGCGGGTCCCGGGTTGAGCAGGTGGCGGGCCTACACCGTCATCGGCGGGATCGCGCTCGCCACCGCCGCCGCCGTGTTCACGATCCGGCCCTCGCTCACGTACCGGATCATCGAACAGGGCATGGACCCGGGCTGGATCGGCGTGGTGGGAGCGGCCTACGCCGTCGCGCCGTTGCTGGCGGCACCGCTGCTCGGGAACCTCAGCGACCGCTGGGGAACTCGGTTGTCCCTGGTCGCGGGGACCTCGACGATGACCGTGGGCGGACTGCTGCTCGTCCAGGCGTGGAGCCCGTGGCTCCTGCTCCTGGGGGCGGTGGTTCTCGGGCTCGGTCATTTCCTCGCGCTCGTCGGGCTGCAGACGGCCGCCAGCGCCTTCGGCCGCGACACCGACCGGGTGCACCACCTGTTCGCGGCGCTGTCGCTCTCGCTGTCCGTCGGGCACATCCTGGGCCCCGGCTTCCTCGCGCTGATCAGCGGCTCCGCGGCCGTTCCCCCGAGCACCCCCATCCTCGTGACCATGACCGTGGCCCTGGCGGCGTGCCCGCTGTTGTCGCTGCTCTGGACGCGTCCCGAGGACCGGCGATCAGCGACGGCGGTCGCGCCCGGGTGGCGGGAACTGCTGCACCTCCGGCGGTTGGTCTCCGCGGTCACGATCTCTGGGCTCGTCGTTGCGGCGATCGACATGACCGCCCTCTACCTGCCGCTGCTCGGAAGCGAGCGAGGCCTGAGCAGCGGATTCGTGGGCTGGTTGCTGGTCTCCCGCGCCGTCGCCTCCGCGCTGGTGCGGATCGCGCTCAACCCCATGGTGGACCGATGGGGTGCCCGACGCGTGGTCGTCGTCGGCCTGGCCCTGGCGACGCTGGCGATGGGCTCCATCGCCGTACCCTCGTCGCCCTGGGTGCTGCTGCTGATCATGGCCGTGGTAGGCGCCAGCCTGGGCGTGGCCGATCCCATCACCGGCGCGTGGAGCGCCCTGGCCGCGCCCCTCGACGCGCAGGGACGGGCAGCGTCGCTGCGGTTCATGGCCAATCGGACCGGGCAGGTGATCGTCCCGTTGCTGGCGGCCGGGATCGCGCCGTTCGTCGGTGCCGTCGGGGGATTCCTGCTGGTCACCGTCGGCCTGGGCGCCTCCAGCATCCTGGCCCAGCGCACGGCTCCCCTCGACTGATCGCTCCCCGGCGCGCGCCTGCCTCCGCACCTAGGAGCGCGCTCGGCACCGTGATGCATCCGCGAAGGGCGGCCTGGAGTCCTCTCCTCGCCGACGGCGAGTGGATGAGCCTCAGGCGATACCGCGCGCCCAGGAACGGACCGCGTCGTCGATGGGCGTGGTGGGCCGTCCGATAAGCCGCGACAGGTCCCCGCTGGTGACCAGGAGGGTGTCGTCGGCGGTGTTCGTGTCCAGCGTGGTGATGAACCCGATGGTGCCGTCGTCGAGTCCGGCCTCGCGTAGGACGCTGACGTGCTCATCGGTATCGACCTCCCGGAGGGAAACGGGCTGACCGAGGACCTCCGCGAAGGTGTTTACGAGGTCCCGCATCGTCCATGTGGTGTCGCCGCCGAGCTCGTAGACGGCGTTGTCATGCCCGTCGCCGCTCAGCGCGACGGCGGCGGCCTCGGCGTAGTCGGCGCGGGCGGCGCTCGACACCCGCCCGTTGCGCGCGCTGGTGACGACGACGCCGGCCCGGCGGGCCTGCTCGAAGGTGGGCTGGTAGTTCTCGTGGTACCAGCCGTTCCGCAGGAGTGTGTAGGTGAGGCCGCTGTCCCGCAGGAGCTGCTCGGTGGCCACGTGCTCGGGCGCGACGAGCAGGCTGGTGCTGTCCGCTCCGACCACGCTCGTGTACACGATCCGGGCCGCGCCTGCGGACTTCGCCGCCGCGATGACGTTGCCGTGCTGGGCGATCCGCTGGCCCACCTCGCTGCCGGAGATCAGCAGCACCGTGTCGCCTTCGTTGATGACGCCGTCGGCGGGGTTGTTGTAGTCGAGGACGGCGGTGCGGACGCCCTGGGAGCGGAGCGCCGCGAGACGGTCGAGGGCTCGCCCGGTGGCGACGATGTCGTCGGCCCGGACCCCGCGGGCGAGCAGGCTCTGTACGACGAGGTTCCCGAGCTGACCGGTGGCGGCGGTGATGACGATGGACATGGTGCTCCTCGGGCTGGCGGGCTGTCGTCCCAAGGGTAGCCGCGCCACTTGATCATTCAAGTTCATGCGCTGCTGCGCGGCCCACAGTTCCCGACGGTGCCGCGAGGCTCGTCGTCACCGCGCTCCTCACACCGGGCAGGTCTGTCAAGGGCCACTGGTTTCTGCCCGGAGGCGGACATGAAACCTGCCCGGTAGCGGTCACGAGAAGTGCCCGGTGGTGGCCATGGGATCTGCCCCAGGGGGTTGTTGGCCATCCACCTCGGTCGAGGGCGTGGTTAGTGCAAGGGGGTCACCCCCCGGCCGGCGAGTGCTTGGGTGAGGCGGACGCTGTCGCCGCTGGTTTGGCAGACGTGGGCGTGGTGGAGGAGCCGGTCGACGGTGGCGGTGGCCAGCGTTTTGGGCATGAGTTCGTCGAAGCCGGCGGGGTGGAGGTTGGAGCTGATCGCGACGGAGCGTTTCTCGTAGGCGGCGTCGACCAAGCGGTAGAGGCCCTCGGCGGCGTCGTGGGACACGGGCAGCAGGCCGATGTCATCGACGACGACGACGTCGGCGCGCAGGATCCGGGCGATGGCTTTCGACACGGTGTCGTCGGCGCGGTGCCGGCGCAGCAGGAGGCCGAGGTCTTCGAGGGTGAACCAGGCGACGCGTAGTCCTTGTTCGACGGCGTGTTGGCCGAGTGCTTCGAGGAAGAACGTCTTCCCGGTGCCGGAGGGGCCGCAGACGACGAGGTTCTCCCGCCGACCGACCCATTCCAGGGTCCGGAGTGCTTGTTGGGTGGGGGCCGGGATCGATGAGGCGGTCGGCTGCCAGGCGTCGAAGGTTTTCCCGGTGGGGAACCCGGCGGCGGTGCGGCGGGTGGCGAGCGCGGAGCGTTCCCTTCCGGTGACCTCTTCGATGAGGAGGGCCTTGATGATTTCGGCGGGGTCCCAGCGTTGCGCTCGGGCGGTGGCGAGGATGTCAGGTGCCTGGGCCCGCATGTAGGGCAACCGCATCCGGCGCAGCAGGCCTTCCAGATCGGCCGGTAGCGGCGGGGCGACCGGGACTCCCGCGACGGGGACGGCGACCTTCGGTGCGGTCATGAGGCGATCTCCTGGGCGGGGTTGGTGCCGTAGGTGGCCCAGCCGCGGGTGCCTTGGGTCAGGGACTGGTCCTCGCTGGCCTGCAGCTGTTGGGGGTGGGGTCGGCTGCGGTGGTGGTCGAGGATGGAGGCGAGGTCGGCCTCGGCGAAGCGGCCGTGGACGGCGGCATGCCCCAAGGCCCAGTCGACGTCGGCGGGGTTGAACAGGCGTGCCAGCTGGACCGCGGCGGCCATCTTGACCCGCATCTTCCCGGTGCCCGCGTGAGCGGCCTCGACCAGCCAGATCCGCGCCCCTTCACCGAGGGCGAGGAACTCGGTGTCAGCGACCGTCTTCGCCCTGGGTGACCGCTCCAGGGCCCCGGCCGGGGCGGGCGGGAAATGCAGCCCCTCAAGCATCGGCGTGCCTGGGGTGGCGCGTCGGTGGCGGGCGACCTCGACCGGGCCCGCGTCGTCGAGGTGGCAGATCACGATCTGCTCATCCGCGCCGCGGCCGTGGACGCGGACCCAGACCGTCTCGCCGCAGAGCCGGTGAGGGACGGAGTACTGGCCGTGTTCGAAGTTCACCATCGGCGTGTTGTCCGGCACCACCCTCGTGGTCCCGAACGCGACCGTGAACGGCGCCGCGGCGACAGGATGCAACCGTGGGCGTTCCTCGGCCAGCATCTCGGCCGGGGCCCGGCGGGTGACCCGATGCGGGCGGGCGTTGACCAAGTCGCAGAACGCCTCGCAGGCGGCTTCGAGGTCGGCGAACGTGTCGTAGGCGTCGCGCAGGTTGGCGTCGGTGGGCACCAGGTCGGCCTTCGCGAGCTTCACCGATGATTCGGTGCCGCCCTTGCTCGCCGGGTCCGCCGGAACACATGTGTGAACCGTCACCGCATAATGCGAGGCGAAGGCGACCAGCTGCTGGTTCCGGACCGGGATCCCGGCGATGTGCTCACTGGTGACGGTCTTCTCGTTGTCGGTCAACACATACGTCGGGACGCCCCCGATCCGGCGGAACGTGACATCCAAGGCGGCGAACACCGAGGGCAGGGTCTTGTCCCGCAGCGGCAGCACCACCCGGAATCTCGACCACGCGACCCAGGCGACGAACAGGACCGTCTTGACCCCGTCGATCAACGGCCCGTCGCCGTAGTCGTACTGCAACCACATCCCGGGCTCGGTCACCCACGGCCGATGAACCCGGCGGTTCCCGACCCGGAACGCGGTCTTCGCGGCCGCGACCGCTCGGCGGGTGGTGCGCTCCGAGCCGGTGTAGCCCAGCCACTCCAGCTTCTGGTGGACCCTGTCGGCGCGGACCTTCCCCTTCGACCGCTCGACCCACTCCTCGACCTTCTCCAGGTAGTCGTCGATCAACTGCGGCCGGCGGGCCGTCCCCGACGGCGGGCCACCCAGCTTGTCGCGGGCCTCCACATAGCGTTTCACCGTGTGATGGGAACACCCCACCAACTCGGCGGTGTCACGCAACGACCCGGTCAGATCGTAAGCATCCAAGATTTCCATGATTTCCTCGGCAGACTTCAAGATGTCCCTTCCCGGGTGACGAACAGTGCTTCAGCACCACTCATCGCACTCGAGGAAGGGACGCCGACCGCGGACGCGGCAGGCAACGGATGTCGTGTCGGGCAGATCCCATGGCCACCACCGGGCAGATTTCATGACCGCCAGCGGGCAACTACATGACCGTCACTGGGCATTTTTCCGTGTCCGCCGACA
>NZ_JBUZNP010000018.1:0-26852 GCF_055326215.1 Tessaracoccus pujii
CTAGCCTCGATCGTTCATGGCGTGTGGGCGACCTGTGCCGTAAATGAGCCAGAGTGCCTTCTGACTACGGGATACTTGGAGTTGCGAAGCTCAAAAGACCCATAGCGGAAGGCACTCGGCAAGTGAAGGATACTGCGTGGTCGTCGGGGTTGTCAGTCACAGGTGACGGGACCGGGGTGGTCGCCCACGCAGGCAGCATCGGGCTTCGCTTGTTGGCTGACCGGGTCGGGCTGACCGGTGGTCTCTCGACAGCGATGGCCAGGCGCGGTTTCGTCCCCTCGGTCCATGACCGCGGCCAGGTGCTGACCGATGTCGCGGTGCTGCTCGCCGACGGCGGTGAGGCGATCTCCGACATCGACGTCCTGCGTCACCAATCCCAAGTGCTGGGGCCGGTCGCCTCAGCTCCGACGGTGTGGCGGGCGCTGGATGAGGTCACGGACGCCAGGCGTAGGAAGATCGCCACGGCCCGGGCCCGTGTCCGGCGCCACGTCTGGGCCCAGCTGACAGGCGCTGGCGGAGTTCCGGCCTCTCGGGTCGCTGGCACCGATCTCGGCAGCACCGTGGTGTTGGATGTCGATGCCACGATCGTGGTCACGCATTCGGAGAAGGAACTCGCGTCGCCGACGTTCAAACGAACCTTCGGGTATCACCCGATCGGTGTGTGGTGCGACAACACGCACGAGTTCCTCGCCGCCGCGCTGCGAACCGGTCGGGCGGGGTCGAACACCGCCGTGGATCACATTCAGGTCCTGGGCGAGGCGATCACCCAGATCCCGATGCCGTATCGCCGCAACCTGTTGATCCGCTGTGACGGGGCCGGCGCCTCCCACCAGTTGCTGGACTGGCTCCATGCGCAAGGCCAAGTCAGAGGCCGGATCTTGCACTACAGCGTGGGGTTCACCATCGGCGAGAACGTGCGCGATGCGATCACGCAGTTGCCGGTCGGGTCATGGTCTCCGGCGCTGAAGGCCGATGGTGAGGTTCGAGAGGGCGGGGAGGTCGCCGAGGTCACAGGACTGCTCAATCTCGATGGTTGGCCGGCGGGGATGCGGGTGATCCTGCGCCGGGAACGCCCGCATCCGGGGGCGCAGTTGTCGCTGTTTGAAGAGGCCGACGGGTGGCGGTATCAAGCGTTTGCCACCAACACAGCCGCGGGGCAGTTGCAGTTCCTTGAGGCCCGGCATCGGGCGCATGCCCGGGTTGAGGACCGGATCCGTCACGCCAAGGACTCGGGCTTGGGACGTTTCCCGTCGCGCGAGTTCAGCATCAACCAGACCTGGCTGACCCTGACGATGATCGCCGCCGACCTGGTCGCCTGGTTCAAGATGCTGGCCCTCGACGGTGACCTCGCCAAGGCCGAACCCAAGGCACTCAGGTATCGGCTGCTGCACGTCCCGGCCCGACTGGTCCACGGCGCCCGGCGGCGACGGCTGCGCCTCCCGAAGAGCTGGCCCTGGGTTGAGCACCTCGTGGCCGCGTTCGCCCGGATCGCCGCGATCCCACCAGCCTGACCCCAACCGACCGCCACTACCCGAGGAAACCTGGAGAACCGCCGCCCGGCAGCGTCAGCCGGCCAACAGTCACGCCCTCAACCGGCCCAGTGTTCAAATCGGGCTCCGACAGCCCAGCTGACAGCTCTCAAGCCGCCTCATGAAAGAGGGAGGCTAGGGGGGATACTGCCCGCCACACTATTGAGCGCGCTCTCGGGAGTCAATGGTTTGTGCACATGCCGCTCAAGTAGTGGTTGAGGTGTCCGGGGGCACGCCTAGGCTCGCCGTCATGCGCCTCTCCGTTCTTGATCTCATCCCCGTCCGCCGCGGCCAGAGCACCGCTCAGGCGCTGCGGGGGAGCAAGGCCCTCATCGACGCGGCGGACCGCCTCGGCTACACCCGCTACTGGGTGGCCGAGCACCACAACGCGTCCGCTGTGGCGTCGACGTCACCCGCCGTCGAGCTCATGTACCTCGGGCAGGGCACGTCGCGGATCCGGCTGGGCTCCGGTGGGGTGATGCTGCCCAATCACGCGCCGCTCGCCGTGGCCGAGCAGTTCGCCCTGCTGTCCGCCGCCTTCGGGGACCGGATCGACCTCGGCATCGGCCGCGCGCCGGGGACGGACCCGATCACGTCGGCGGCCATCCGCGGGCACCTCGGCGGCGGTCACCTCGTCGACGCGTCGGGCCGTCCCGTCGATCCGGTGCAGGAGTTCCCGCAGAACGTGGCCGACATCCTCGCACTGCTCACGCCGCAGGGCGCGGAGGTGCGCCTCCGGCACGGGCAGACCTACTCGCTGCGCGCCACCCCGGTCATGGAGCATGCGCCTCAGGTGTGGCTGCTGGGCTCCAGCGACTACTCCGCAGAGATGGCCGCGGCGCTGGGCCTGCCCTATGTGTTCGCCCATCATTTCTCGGGCAGCGGCACGCAGCGCGCGCTGGATCTGTACCGCGGCGGTTTCCGGCCCGGCGCGCACGGGGAGGTCCCGCGCACGTTCGTCAGCGTCAACGTCAGCGTGGCCGAGACCGCCGACGAGGCCTGGGAGCTCGCCGAGCCGCACCAGTACCTGATGGCCTCACTGACCACCCGCGGCAGCATGGACCCGCAACCCCGCGTGGGCGACGAGGCCCGCAGCCTGCTCACCGACGACCTGAGGGCTGTGGTCGCCCCCGCGGTGGCCTCGTGGGCCGTGGGCGACGTGGCGCAGGTCCGCGGCCGGCTGCTGGCCACCGCCGACGAGTTCGGGGTGGACGAGATCATGGTGCACCTGGTGGCCGGCGCCTGGCCGGAAGACCCGGCCGACGCGTGGCCCGCCAAGCTGCGCGGCCTGGAGTTGCTGGCCGACGCGCTGCTGGGCTGAGTTCAGCGTCTGCTCTCGGGCGGACGGGTGTAGCCCGCCCGCTCGAGGTCCTCGGTCAGGTGGTCCACCAGCAGCAGCTCGTCCTTGATCAGCCCAGCCCGGTAGGCGCCCCTCGCCACCAGGCTCGCCGCCACGGGGGCTGTGAGCACCTGGAACACGATGACGGCCAGGCACAGGCCGGCCGCCCACCAGGTCCGCAGGCTCAGCGCGATGCCGAGAGTCACGGTGATCAGCCCGAGCACCTGGGGTTTGGTGATGGCGTGCATCTTGCCCATCACGTCGGGGAACCGAACGAGCGACACCGCGGCCGCGAAGCACAGCAGCGACCCTGCCAGCACCAGGAGGGCGGCCATGAGGTCGAAGATCTCGTGGATCACGGTGTCTCCTTCCGGGCCCGGTGGCTGGCGCTGTACTGACGTCGGGTGGCCATCCGGTCCGCGACCATCCGGGCCACCGACACGGCGCTGGTGAACCCCAGCATGGACAGCAGCACCAGGATGAGGACCTCTGTGGAGCTGTCCGACCAGACGGTCCACAACCCGAGCGAGGCCACCATGACGGCCACGATCAGGTCCGCCGCGACCGAACGGTCCAGCTGGGTGGGGCCCTCCGCGATGCGGTTGGCGCCGATGAGCGCGGACACGGCCAACACCACGGCGGCGAGACTCAGGATCACGTCGGTGACGATGCTGATCACGTCATTCCTCCATCTGCGGGGTCCGGGCCAGGGGGCTGGCGAGGCAGGACCGGTCGAACGCGGCGATCTCCTGGTCCGAGCCGAACGAGCGCACCACCCGCGATTCGACGGCCGTGGTCATCCGCTGCACCCGTTCCAGCGATGCGTCGTCGACGAGCTCGAGCGCGTGCACGTAGAGCCGTCGCGGCTCGCGGACCACCTCCACCACCACCGTCCCCGGCACCAGCGAGAGGATCTCGGCCACCTGCACCTGGTAGAGGTCGTCGTCGGTGTGGAGGTCGACGCGCACGATGCCGGCGTGCAGGTTGACCTCCTTCTCGAAGGCGAGCCGGACCAGCCGCAGCGACGAGACCACCAGGTCGGCCAGGAGGTGCCAGGTGAGCGAGGTGAACCCCAGGGGGCGGAACCTGCCCTGCCAGAAGATCGGGGGGAGTGGGAAGGCGACGCCGATCACCCAACCGAGGGCCGCGCCGGAGATCAGGATCAGCGGTGCGACGCTGCCCCACATGAGCACCCACACGGCGGCCATGCCGAAGACCGACAGCGGCCGGAAGCGGAGCCGCTGCCTCCAGGGGATGGGGGACTTCATCATCATCGCAACCCCTCCGGAAGGACGGCGCGTACGTAGGAGCCGTCGCGCAGGGCCGCGGCCGCGGCGTGCGTGTACTCGTACAGCGGGCCGGCGAACACGCTCAGCGCCAGGCCGAAGACCACCAGCGCCATGGTGGCGCCAACCTGGAGAGGCGGCATGGGCCTGGTGTCGTCGTCGACGAGATCGTCGATGTCCTCGTTGAGCCGCTCCGCCTCGGCGCGGCGCTCCTCGGCCGGCGTCACGCCCCAGAACGCCCGGTTCCACACCTTCGCCATGGCGATCAGCGTCAGCAGGCTGGTGGTCACGCCGGCCGCGACCACTGCCCAGGCCAGCGCCGTGCCCTGGGCGGCGCCGGCCTGCAGCAGGCCGAGCTTGCCGATGAAGCCGGAGAAGGGCGGGATCCCGGCGAGGTTCATGGCGGGGAGGAAGAACAGCACCGCCAGCAGCGGGGCCACCTTGAGCAGCCCTCCCAACCCGTCCAGCGACGACGTGCCGCCGCGACGCTCGATCAGTCCGGTGACCAGGAACAGCGTGGCCTGGATGGTGATGTGGTGGGCGGTGTAGAAGATGGTGGCCGCCATGCCGGCCTGGCTGCCCAGTGAGATGCCGAAGACCATGTAGCCGATGTGGCTGATCAACGTGAACGACAGCATCCGCTTGATCTCCACCTGCGCGATCGCGCCCAGGATGCCGATCACCATGGTGAGCAGCGACGCCACCATCAGCACGTCGTTGACCGGGGAGGTGGGGAACAGCAGGGTCTCGGTGCGGATGATCGCGTAGACACCCACCTTCGTCAGCAACCCGGCGAACACGGCGGTGACGGGGGCGGGGGCGGTGGGGTAGGAGTCGGGCAGCCACGCCGACAGGGGGAACATCGCGGCCTTGATGGCGAACGTGACGATCAGCAGCACCTCGAGCAGCAGCTGGACGGGCTCGCTGATGTCGCGCAGCCGCACCGCCAGATGGGCCAGGTTGACGGTGCCGGTGGCCGCGTACACCGCGGAGATCGAGATGAGGAACAGAGACGAGCTGAGCAGCGAGACGATGACATAGGTGGTGCCCGCCCGGATCCGGTCACCGGTGCCGCCGAGGGTGAGCAGCACGTAGGAGGCGAACAACAGGATCTCGAAGCCCACGAACAGGTTGAACAGGTCCCCGGCCAGGAACGCGTTCGAGACGCCCGCCATCAGCAGCAGGAAGGTGGGGTGGAAGATCGACACCGGCGTCTCGCGGCGCACCTCGTCGCTGTCCTGCCCGGTGGCGAACAGGAGGACGCACAGGGCCACCACGGAGGCGACGAACAGCATCAGTGCGCTCAACCGGTCCGCCACGAGGGCGATGCCCAGTGGCTCGGGCCAGTTCGCCAGCCACAGCGCCACGGGCCCCACCTGGTGCGTCTGCCAGATCAGCACGGCCGCCACCACGACGATGCCCGTCAGGCTCAGCACCGAGACGAGGCGCTGCAGCCCTGGGCGGCGTGGCAGGGCGAGAGCGACGGCGGCGCCGAAGATCGCCAGCAGGACCGGAACGGGGAGCAGGGTGGCCATCATTCGCTGACCACGTCCTCGCCGGTGTCGGAGAAGGTGGTGTCCTCGTAGGACTCCGAGGCCACGTCGGCCTCCGCGAGCCGGCGGATCCGGGCGTCCTCGACGTCGTCGGCCACCTCGTCGTGCCCGTGCAGCTGGAAGCTGCGGTACGCCATCGTGAGCACGAACGCCGCCACCGCCATGGTGATCACGATGGCCGTCAACACCATGGCCTGCGGCAGGGGATCCGACGTCCGGTCCGCGTCGGCCAGGCCGACGATGGGCGCCGCCCCTGGCCGTCCGGCCGAGACGATGAACAGCAGGTTCACGCCGTTGCTGGCCATCAGCACCCCCAGGAGGATGCGCGTCAGTGACCGCTCGAGCAGCAGATACACTCCGGCCGCGACGAGCAACCCGGCGGTGATGGCGAGGACGAGGTTGGCGGTCATCGCAGCTCCTGCCCGGGCCTGGTCCGACGGGTGGGGCGGGGGGCGTCGTCGTGGGCGTTGGCGCGCCCGCGGTCCGTTGACGTGCCGGCGTGGCGCGCGGGGAGCGCGATGGTGGAGTCCGGGAGGGGCATGGGGGCCAACTCGTCGCTGGCGTGCTGGTCGATGCCGGAGCCGAGGCTTCGGGCCACGTCGAGCAGCATGCCCACCACCACGAGGTAGACGCCGAGGTCGAACACCGTCGAGGACACGAGGTGCACCTCGCCGAGAAGCGGCAACACGCCCCAGGGCGTGGACAGCGCATCGGGCCCGGGGACGTTCCAGTAGTAGTGGTAGCTCTCCAGCACCTTGCCGCCGAAGAACACCGGCACGACGGCGGCTCCCAGTACCAGGAGGAGGCCGCCGCCCAGCAGGCGGCCGGCGTCGAACGGAGCCGCCTCGTCGAGCTCGTGGCGCCCCGCGGCGAGGTAGCGGATCATCAACGCCATCCCGGCCACCATGCCGCCCGCGAACCCGCCGCCGGGCGAATTGTGGCCGGCCAGCAGCAGGTAGATGGACACGATGATCATCACGCCGAACAGCAGGCGGGTGATGACCTCGAACACCAGGGACCGAACCAGGGGGGAGAGGGTCTGCCCGGCACGCAGCCACACGCCCGGGGCGCTGTCCGCGACGGGGGCGTCCTCGCGGTCCTCGAATGCGGCCTCGGTGCGCTTGACCGCCGACACCCTGGAGCGCAGGAAGATCAGGGATGCGACGCCCGTGGCGGCGATGACCAGCACCGCGATCTCGCCGAGCGTGTCCCAGGCGCGGGTGTCCACCAGCGCCACGTTGACGATGTTGCGCCCGTAGCCGATCTCGTAGGCGGCCTCGTACCAGGCGTCCGAGACCGGGTCGGCCACCCGGGCGCCCACGGCGACGAGCGACACCAGCGTCACCGTCGTGCCGACGGCGGCGGCCACGAGGATGCGCCACCACCGCGTCGAGCTGAGCGGGCGGTTGGTGAAGTACCGCGGGAGCTTGCGCACCACCAGCACGAACACCACCAACGTCAGGGTCTCGACCAGGACCTGCGTGAGCGCCAGGTCCGGCGCGCCGGCCATGGCGAACAGCAGCGCCAGGCCGTATCCGGTGACTCCGACGAGCAGGACGGCACGGATCCGGCCGCGCGATCCGGCGGCCAGGACGGCCGCGGTGACGATCACGACGGCGACGAGCACCTGTGGCCAGTGGTCGAACGCCCGGAACTGCGGCCAGTGGCGGATCCGCAGCAGGGCGTAGGTGGCCAGCACCACGAGGGTCACGAGAATGGTGCCCAGATAGATCGACAGCGACCCCCGCTGGGACCGGGCGGTCACCTCGACGGCCACGCGGTCCAGGCTGAGCAACGAGCGGTGGTAGATCTCCTCAGCGGACCGGGTCCGGGGGAAGGTGGCCTGGATCCTCGCGATGCGCCGCCGGAACACGAACAGCGCGACACCCGCGCCGAGCGCGACGGTGGACATGATGAGGGGCAACGTGAAGCCGTGCCACAGCGCGAAACCGTGGCTGGCCTTGCCCGTGGCGACGGTGCGGGCATACGGGTCCAGCAGGTCCGTCAGCTCGGGGCCGAGGAACCCGCCCACCAACGACAACACCCCCAGCAGCATCGGCACCGCGACGATGCCGAACGCCGGCCGGTGCCAGGACAGCGCCGGGGCCCCGTCCTTCGACGCGAACGCGCCCCACCACCAGCGCAGGGAGTACGCGGCGGTGAGCGCAGACCCGAAGACCAGGGCCGCGGCGAGCGCGGCGGCGGCCAGCGGCGTGACGGACTCGACGTCGCCCGAGACGAGGTACTCGATGGACTCGAAGGCGGCCTCCTTGGTCAGGAAGCCCATCAGCGGCGGGATCCCGGCCATCGACAACACGGCAAGTCCGCCGAGCGCGGCCAGCCACGGCACGCGGTAGCCGACACCGCTGAGCTCGCGCAGATCCCTGGTACCTGCTGAGTGGTCGATGATGCCCACGCACATGAAGAGGGTGGACTTGAACAGGGCGTGCGCGACGACCATGCCCAGGCCGGCCAACGCGGCTGCCTCCGTCCCCAGGCCCACCAGCAGCACCATGAAACCGAGCTGGCTCACCGTGCCGTAGGCGAGCAGCAGCTTGAGGTCCGTCTGCCGCAGTGCCCGCCAGCCGCCCAGGATCATGGTCGTGGTGCCCAGGACCATGACGGTGGGTCGCCACCAGGGCACGTCCGCGAACGCCGGCGCCAGGGCCGCGACGAGGTAGACGCCGGCCTTGACCATCGCCGCGGCGTGGAGGTAGGCGGAGATGGGCGTGGGGGCGGCCATCGCGCCCGGGAGCCAGAAGTGGAACGGGACGAGCGCCGACTTGCTGATGGCCCCCACCAGCATCAGCAGCGCGCCGACGGTGGCCAGCGTCCCCGTCGGCGGGTCGGAGAGGATCTCCTGGAGCGACAGGGTGCCGGAGGTCTGCCAGACCGCGACGATGCCCACCAGCATCGCCAGGCCGCCCGTGGTGGTGACGATCAGCGCAGTCTGCGCGGCGCCGCGGTTGGCGCGACGGGTGGGGTCGTGCGCGATGAGGAGGTAGGAGAAGATCGTGGTCAGCTCCCAGAAGATGTAGAGCACCACGAGGTTGTCCGCCGTGACCAGGCCCAGCATCGTGCCCGCGAACAGCGTGAGGATGGAGGCGGACCGCGCCCCCGTCATGCCGTCGAAGTACCAGCGGCTGTAGAGCAGGACAAGGGCGCCGATCCACGTGACGATCATGGCGAGGACCCACTGCAGCAGCCCGATGCGCAGCGAGAGGTCCACACCCAGCAGGGGGATCCACTGGTAGGACTCGAGATACTCGCCACCGCTCACGACGGCGGGGGCCAAGGATGTCAGCCACGCCGCTGCGGCCAGGGGGCCGAGCGCGAGAACGAAGAACGCGCGGGCGCCGAACCAGCGGACCAGGAGTGGAGTGAGCGCGCCGAGCACCGCGTGGGCGGCGATCAGGGCGAGAAGCACGCCAGAACTCCCGTCGGTCGGTTCATGGTCGGTCGGTTCGTGGTGGCGCGGTCAGTCTATCGACCGTTCAAGACCGGGACGCGTCCCGCGTCAGCCGTAAGAGGGCGGATCTGATGGCGACTACGCCGCCAGATCTCCCACGCAGTGGAGAGGGGAGCCCCCTACGAGAGACGGTCGTGCAGCCAGGTCAGGTCGGCCGCCCGCTCAGGGACACCGCCAGGGGTTTCGAGGATGGTGACGGTGTCCGCCGCGCGGACCAGTGCGGCGAGGGCGTCGCCGTCGACGAGTCCCCGACCGAGGTTGGCATGGCGGTCCGCGCCGCTGCCCACCTCGTCGCGGGAGTCGTTGCAGTGCACCACGTCCACGCGGCCCGTGATGGCGGTGACCCGGCCGAGGAGCCCGTCGAGCTCCAGCCCGCCGGCGTGCGCGTGGCACGTGTCCAGGCAGAAGCCGACCCGGTCCGCGTTCGGGGAGCCGGAGATCGCGTCCCACAACCGGTCGATGGCCTCCAGGTGCCGCGCCATCGCGTTGCCGCCCCCGGCCGTGTTCTCGATGAAGATCGGTACCTCCATGTCCAGCCCGTCGACGCACTTGCGCCAGTTGGTGAAGCCCACGACGGGGTCCTCGTCGGCGGTGACGTGGCCGCCGTGCACCACCACGCCCAGGGCGCCGACGGCGGCCGCCTCGGTCAGCGTCTGCTGCAGCAGCTTGCGCGACGGGATCCGGATGCGGTTGTTCGTGGAGGCCACGTTGAGGGCGTAGGGGGCGTGCACGACGATCCCGACCCCCGCCGCCTCCGCGGCCGCCTTCAGCGCCGGGGCGCCACCGTCGACGAGGGTGCTCGGCTTCCTCCAGCTCTGCGGGTCTCCCAGGAAGATCTGGACGACGTCGATGCCGAGCGCGGCTGCTTCGGCCAGCGGGTCCGTGGAGTCGACGTGGGCACCCGTTCGCAGAGTCATGCCGCCAACCCTATCCGCGGTGCTGGGAGAAGATGATCGCCAGCACCCGTGCGCCGGGTTCGGCGTGGGTAGCCTGTGGTGAACAGGCCGTCCACGGGAGCCACCATGCCGCAGACCAATCACGTCGTCACACGCCTCCGCGAGGTCGTCGCGCAGCACGCGACGCGCACCGCGACCCGGATCCGCGAAGGAGACCGATGGGTGACCCAGACCTACGCCCAGTTCGCGGACCGGATCGACCGCGTCGCCCAGGGCTTGCTGAACCTCGGCGTGGAGACGGGCGGCCGGGTGGGCATCTTCCTGGCCAACCGTCCGGAGTGGTCCGAGATCGACTTCGGAGCCGCCACCGTTCGCGCCGTGCCGGTGCCGCTGTACGCCACCTCCACACCCGAGCAGATCAGCCACATCGCGGCCGATTCCGGGCTCACGGTCATGTTCGTCGGCAACCAGAGCGAGTGCGAGCGGGTGCTCAGCGTGGCCGACGAGCTGCCCGACCTGGGGCGGATCGTCATCCTCCAGCCGTATCCGGGCATGCCGGAGCGCGTGACCAGCTACCAGGACTTCCTCGCCGAGCCGGACCGCGCGGCCATCGAGGCCCGGTTCGCGGAGGCGACGGGGGAGGACCTGGCATCGATCATCTACACCTCGGGCACCACGGGCAATCCGAAGGGGGTGATGCTGCAGCACAAGGCGTTCGTCACGCAGAGCGACGCGCTGGACCGCTTCTTCCACATCACGCCGGAGGACCACTCCCTGAGCTTCCTCCCGCTCTCGCACGCCCTGGAGCGGGCATGGACCTACGTGGTCCTGCTGCACGGCTCCATGAACACCTACGTCGAGAACGCGCGCACGGTGGCCGAGCAGATGGTGCTCGCCGAACCCACCATGATGGTGAGCGTGCCGAAGCTGTTCGAGACGGTGTACGCGACGGCGCACGCCAAGGTGCAGTCGTCGGCGGTGAAGCGGCAGATCTTCACGTGGGCGCTCAAGGTGGGCCGCCACAACCAGTACGCCTACCGCTCCGGCAGGCGGCCGAGCGCGCTGCTGCTTTCCCAGCTGGGGCTGGCGGACAAGCTGGTGCTGAGCAACGTCCGGGCGGCCCTGGGCGGGCGCAAGAAGGTGCTGGCCTGCGGCGGGGCTCCGCTGCGGCCGGAGATCGAGGAGTTCTTCGCCGCCGTCGGCCTGCCCATCATGCCCGGTTACGGGCTCACCGAGGCGTCGCCGCTGATCACGTTCAACGCGCCGGACGACTTCAAGCTCGGGACTGTCGGCAAGGTGCTGCCGGGCGGTGAGCTCAGGATCGGGGACCTCGGCGAGATCCTCTACAGGGGGCCCAACGTGATGCTGGGCTACTGGAATGACCCGGTGGCCACGGCGGAGACCATCGACGACGGGTGGCTGCGGACCGGAGACGTCGGCTACGTGGACAACGAGGGTTTCCTGACCATCACCGACCGGCTCAAGGACATCATCGTCACGCTCGGCGGGAAGAACGTGGCGCCGCAGCCCATCGAGGGCCTGATCCTGGCGGATCCGCTGTTCGAACACGCCGTCCTCCTGGGCGACAACCGCCCCTTCGTCACCCTGCTGGTGAAGCCGTCCCTGCCGCAGGTCGAGGCGCTGGCCAAGGCGCGTGCCTGGCCGGGTGAGGTGCACGACTGGCTGGCCAGCAACGAGCTGCTCGAGGAGCTCAAGAAGAGGGTCGACGAGATCACGGCGAAGCTGCCCAGCCAGGAGCGGCCGAAGGAGACCACGGTGCTCCACGAGGAGTTCACGATGGACAACGGACTGCTGACGCCCACGCTGAAGGTGCGCCGCCGTGCCGTCGAGGCCAGGTTCAAGGCCCTCGTCGACGAGATGTACGCGCGCAGGGAGCGGCTCAAGGAGCGGTGAGCAGGCAGCGTCGCGTCCGGTGGGCCACGTGGCCCGGGGCCTTGGGCCTCGGGGCGCTGGCGCTGCTGATGGGTGGGCCGGGCATTGTCGCGCTGACAGCGACAGCGGTGTTGCCCGCGGACGACTCCGCCGGCGTTGACTTCGCCGTCAGTGGGCCGGGGTGGCCGGTGCGGGTCGCGGCCCTCGTCGTGGCCGTCGCGGCGCTCATGCTGCCCGTGCTCACGGTCCGGTGGGCCCGCCGGAAGTGGGCGGGGTACGTCCTGCTCGGGTTGGGGCTCAGCGCCGTGGTGGGCGTGGTGGGGCTGTTCCTGGTCGGGATCCTCTGACCGTGGTTCGCGACCTGGCGACTTGGCGGAGGCGCGGCGAGGGAGCACTATTGCCGCCATGGGACTGCTTGACTTCCTGGGAAAACGATCGCCCGGCCTCACCGTCGACGAGACGCTGATGGCGTTGAGCAAGGGTGCCGTCCTCATCGACGTGCGGACACCGATGGAGTACGAGGCGGGCCATGCGCCGGGGGCTCGGCCCGTGGATCCGAAGGACCTGCACGAGAACCCGCTCGACGCCATTCACGGCGACGATCCGCTGGCGGAGCGCGACGGCGCGGTCATCGTGATGTGCGACAACGGCCTGAGGTCCTCCATCGCGGCCGCGGAACTCCGTTCCAAGGGGCTCCTGGCGGAATCGCTGGCAGGAGGGCTGCGCGCCTGGGCGAAGGACGGCAACCCGGTGCTCCCGGGGCCGTACCGTCGCCGGCGCTGAGGTGACGGCCATGTGGGGGGTGCCGTTCGTGGGGGGGATGGTGGCCGGCGCGGCGGCGTCGGCGCTCGCCACACGGTGGCTCGAGGGCCGCCGGACCATCAACCGGCATATCGACGACTACGCCGCCCACTGGGAGCGGCTGCCCGCGGCCGGCGGGGGAGAGTTGCGCTACCTCGCCCTGGGTGACTCCGCCGCCCAGGGCGTCGGAGCGTCGGCGGTGTCGCGCGGCTACGTCCCGAGGATCGCCGAGCGGCTGCAGATGGCCACGGGGCGCGACGTCCTGGTCCGGAACCTCTCGGTCTCCGGGGCGACGAGCGACGACGTCGTGCGCGACCAACTCCCTCAACTGTCCTCGCTGGGGTTCGAGCCGGATCTCGTGACGCTGGACATCGGCGGCAACGACGTGGTCTATCCGGGCCACAACGCGGCCACGTTCGAGGCCAGCCTGGACCGGATCCTCGCCGCGTTGCCGCCCGGCAGTTTCGTGGCGGACGTGCCCTGGTTCATGGTGCCCGGCCTCGGGCGGCAGTCGCAGCGGATGTCCGTGCTGGCCGCCGCACTGACCGAGCGGCACGGTCATCACCTGGTGCCGCTGCACCGCGTGTCGCGGGAGACGGGCATTCTCCGTTACCACCGCTACACGGCAGGGGACTTCTTCCACCCCAATGACCAGGGCTACGAGGGCTGGGCCGAGACGTTCTGGGGCACCATCGTCGCGAGCGGCCGCCTGGACCGGCTCCGCGTCGACTGACGGGGCCGTCGAGGCATCGGCTCAACGCGTCCCGGGGGGGATTTCCCCCGCGACGCGGCGACGGGTAACCTAGGCCCTCGGCTGACCTCGGTCAGCCATGCCCTCCTGCTGCGGGACGTCCCCGCGGCCGTTAGTCCGAAGGAGGTGGGGCTGAGCATGCGTAAGTACGAAATCATGGTTCTCATCGATTCCGAAGTTGATGACCGCCAGGTTCCCGCGCTCGTCGAGAAGCATCTCGAGGTCATCACCAAGGGTGGTGGCACCGTCGACAACACCGACCACTGGGGTCGTCGTCGTCTCGCTTACGACATCAACAAGAAGTCCGAAGCGATCTACGCCGTGCTGCATGTCACTGCAGAGCCGGCGGTCGTGTCCGAGATGGATCGTCTTATGACCATCGACGAGAAGATCGTGCGCACCAAGGTGTTGCGTCGCGAGGACTGAGTTATCCACAGCTGCTGCGGAAGACCGGCAAATCCTGAGGCATTAGGCCGAGAGTGGAGCCAGTCACACCTGAGGGGCGGTTCCTGTCGGAGCTGCGTCGTAAGGTGACGTAGAAGCTATCCAAGTCCGGAATCGGAAGGCACAGAAACAACATGGCAGGCGAAACCCCTATCACCATCATCGGCAATCTCACTGCTGATCCTGAGCTTCGCTTCACGCCCAACGGGGCCGCTGTCGCGAACTTCACGGTCGCGTCGACCCCCCGCACGTTCGATCGTCAGACGAACGAGTGGAAGGACGGCGACGCCATGTTCCTCAACTGCTCGGTGTGGCGCCAATACGCCGAGAACGTGGCCGAGTCCCTCACCAAGGGATCCCGCGTCATCGTCTCGGGGCGGTTGAAGTCACGCAGCTACGAAACCCGCGAGGGTGAGAAGCGCACCGTGTTCGAGGTCGATGTCGACGAAGTCGGTCCGGCCCTCCGTTACGCGACGGCCAAGGTCACCCGCACCCCGGGTGGCGGCGGCGGTGGCGGAAACTGGCAGGGCAATCAGGGAAACCAGAACAGTGGCCAGGCCGCTGGCGGCCAAGGCGGTGGAGGCGGACAGCAGTCCGACCCATGGTCCAGCACCAGCGCACCGGGCGGCAACCGCGGCGGAAACGACCCGTGGGCGCAGCCGCAGCCTGAAGAGCCCCCGTTCTGATCCACGCTTAACTAGCCCCCATGGGCTAGCTGGCACATTCCGTCGAGAGACGGGCTTTCACGGGCGGCACGCCCGAGAGTTAAGGAGAGCACCACAATGGCCGGTCCACAGCGCAAGCCTGTGAACAAGAAGAAGATCCTGCCAGTCAAGAAGACGCGGGTCGCCAACGTCGATTACAAGGACGTCAACCTGCTCAAGAAGTTCATTTCTGAGCGCGGGAAGATCCGTGCGCGTCGCGTCACCGGGCTGTCGGTCCAGGACCAGCGCAAGGTTGCCATCGCCGTCAAGAACGCGCGCGAGGTGGCCCTGCTGCCCTACGCGTCGACCGCGCGCTGATTCGGAGGAGAGAGAACATGAAGCTCATTCTGACCAGCACCGTCGACAAGCTCGGCATCGCCGGAGACATCGTCGACGTGAAGGACGGCTACGGCCGTAACTTCCTCCTCACCCAGGGCAAGGCCATTCGCTGGACCCGGGGCACGGAGAAGCAGATCGACGGCATCAAGCGTTCGCGTGACGCGCGCGAGGTTCGCGGCGTCGAGCACGCCCAGGAACTCCGCACCCAGCTCGAGGGCCTGACCGTCTCGGTCGGCGCCCGCGTGTCTGACCAGGGTCACCTGTTCGGCTCGATCACCGCCAGCGACGTGGCCGTCGCCGTCAAGAAGGCCGGTGGTCCCACGATCGACAAGCGTTCCGTGTCGTTCGCCAAGCCGGTGAAGTCGGTAGGCACGCACACCGCGGCCGTCAAGCTGCACCAGGCTGTCACCGCGTACGTTCCTTTCGAGGTCGTCGCTCAGTGATCTGAGGCACTACCAGCAAGAGCCCCGGTCTCGGCCGGGGCTCTTGCCTGTTTCGGGGCCAGCGTGGTGAGGCCCTAGGCTGGAGCGATGAGCGCTCGCTTTCTCACCACCTGGCCCTGTCAGGACGCCTGCGGCACCGTCGAGACGGGCGAGCGCGTGGAGGGGGCCCCGGTCTACCGGTGCCCCGGCTGCGACAGTTCGTGGATCGAACTGGGCGAACGCACCGAGCCCGTCGATGACGAGCGGATCGGCGCCCGCCAGCAGCATCACTAGAACCGCCGCCTCCGCGGGGCTGGTCCGCCGCCCCCCTTCCGCGTAACGAAGGGTCCAGGTGGCCGCACCAAGGCGCAGCTCTACAACGAGGCCAAGGCCAAGGGCGTCAAGGGCCGCTCGACGATGACGAAGGCCGAGTTGCAGCGCGCCGTCGACGGCTGACGCGACCAGCCGAGCTGCCACGTATCCTCGGAAGCATGCGCAACCCCGTCGAACGCCTCCGCGTGCTCATCGGGAGGACCCTGCGCAGCCGAGTCGCCGGCGATGATGCCGACGCCAAGGCACACCTCATCTGGGGGGTCGACGGCGAGCGCTGGCACAGCCCCGACGACGTCATCTGGCACGTCAACGGCGATGCCGCCATGTACGTCGGTGGGATCCGGGCGCTCCTGCTGCAGGCCCTGCACCCCGCGGCGATGGCCGGCGTGGCTGGGCATTCGGGCTACCGCTCGGATCCGTGGGGGAGGCTCCAGCGGACCTCGGAGTTCATTGCCATGACCACCTACGGCCCCATCCCGTCGGCGCTCGCGCTCATCGAACGGGTGAAGGCCGTCCACGAACGTGTCCGCGGCAGGACCGACGACGGCACGCCTTACCACGCGTCGGACCCGCACCTGCTGGCGTGGGTCCACATCGCCGAGACGCAGAGCTTCCTCACCAGCTTCCAGCACTTCGGGGACCGCCGGCTCACCCAGGGGGAGGCCGACGAGTACGTCGCGGAGGCCGCGCCGGTGGGGACACTGCTGGGCGCCGTCGAGCTTCCCCTCACCGAGGGGGAGCTTCTCTCGGCCCTGGATGCGTACCGCCCTGAGCTGCGGGCCTCGCCCGCCGCGCTCGACACGGTCCGGTTCCTGCTCAAGGAGCCGCCCGTGCCGTGGGTGGCCAGGCCCGGCTACTGGATGCTCGCGGCGGGCGCGATCGCGACCCTTCCCAGGTGGGCGCGCAAGGAACTGGGGCTGCCGACCGGGCGGTGGTTCGACGTCCTCATCGGCCTCCCGCTGGGCAGGGTGGCGACGGCGGTGGTGCGCTGGGCGCTGACCCCGGAGAGCCGCCGTGCTGAAGCGTCGGGCGACGAGCCCTCTACTCACTCGCGATAGGCGACCAGCGAGGGATCGGCCACCCAGGCGTTGCACTCGCCCACCTGTCCCGTCGACGCCTGGGCGGTCCAGAACCGCGATGACTCCAAGTCCCAGTGCCGTTCGTCGGAGGACCCGACGATCCCCACATCGACCAGCTGCTCCATCGTCCGGGGATGGCCGGCCAGGAACATTGCGGTGCCCAGGCATTCGGCCTGCAGTTCCATGCGCCGCAGAAGCCGGTCTCCCACCCCGCTGGGCTCGAAGGCACCGAGTTGCGGCCCGGCCACGGTGCCCGGAGCCGCAATGAGGAACTGGAGCACGTGACCGATCTCGTGCGCGATCATCTGGCTGGCGGCGTCGGCACTTCCGCCGAAATAGACGGACAGGATGACACGGTTGTCGACCGCCATGGCGGCGAAGGCCTGCGACTCTGGCGGTCCACATTCCGCGACCTCCGGCGACACTGCGCAGTGCGAGACCACGATCCGAGGCAGATCCATCGAATGCGCCTGCGCGAAAGGCCGCCACGAATCGAACAGACAATTCGCGTAGCGATCGGCGTCGGCCAGCAACCCCGTGGGGTCCGCGTACTCCTCGGCCATCCCGGTGCAGGTGTTGGCCGGGATCGCCAGGGCATTGAACCGCAGGTAGATCTCCACCTCAGCCTCGCTGTACTGGCTGAAATCCAGGACGGGCTGGTCGCCGTCCGGGTCGAAGACGGCATAGGGGAGCATCGGGAAGCTGGGAGGCGGCAGCGCGATGTCCGGTTTGCCGTGAGGTGCGGTCGCAGTCGGAGCCCACACGGCGATCGAGGGGGCCGGCGACGGCGCCGGGGCGGTGGTGGCGGCGGCGGACGACGGAGCCCCTGTCGGGGCCGTGATGAAGGTGGGGGTGGGCTCGGGTGCCGGAGCCTGCGGTGCCGGCGCGCAGGCGGGGGTGAGGAAAGCAATGGCCAGCAGCAGAGCCGGCCGCGTCGCGTGCAGTCTCATGTTTGTAGCCTAACCTCCGGTGCCGGCGGGGCCTGCGACCGCGGACACGCCGGGGCACCCGGATCGTGGCCGCCCGGACGTGTCGGTGCCGGGCATACTTCGACCATGAAGATCGGTGTGGTCGGCTACGGCATGGGCGGCAGGATCTTCCACGCGCCTTTCATCCAGGCCGCGGACGGGGTCGAGCTGGCCGGAGTCGTGACGCGGTCGGCGACGCGCCGAGCCGAGGCGGCGGCGGACCTGCCAGGGGTCCCGGTCCTCGACTCCCTGACAGCGCTCCTCGACTCAGGCGTCGACGCCGTCACCATCACCACCCCGCCCGAGACCCGTCGTGAGCTGGTCCTGGAGGCCGCCCGCCGGGGCGTGGCGATCGTGGCGGACAAGCCGTTCGCGCCGTCGGCGCAGGACGCCCGGGATCTCGTCGCCGAGGTCGAGCGGCTGGGGTCCCCGCTGGCCGTGTTCCACAACCGGCGCTGGGATACAGACATCCGGACGCTGAAGGCCGTCCTCGACCGCGGGGCAGTCGGCGCGCCGTGGCGGGTGGAGTCACGCTTCGACCTGGACGAACCGGGCACGCTCGATCCCGGACCGTCAGGCGGGCTCCTGCGGGACCTGGGCACGCACCTGGCGGACCAACTGCTGTGGCTCTTCGGCCCGGTGCGTCAGGTGTACGCGCACCTCGACTGGGTCGACCTGCCCGAGGGCCGCACGGACGCCGGCTTCTCCGTGGTGCTGCGGCACGCGTCGGGGGTCAGCTCGACGATGCGCGCCAGCAAGGCGAACCACCTCGTGGCGCGGGAACTTCGGGTGTACGGAAGCGAAGGCAGCTACGAGTCCCAGATGAGCGACGTGCAGGCGCAGGCAGTGTTCGCCGGCCGCCGCCCCGTCGATGAGGGGCAGCGGTGGGGATACGAGACCGAGGAACGGTGGGGCGTGCTGCGCACCGCGGCGGGCGAGCGCCGGATGCCGTCGGAGCGGGGCGCCTACCAGGACTTCTACTCGCAGTTCGCGCGTGCCGCGGCCGGTGACGGCCCCATGCCGGTCACGGGAGCCGACGCGATCCGAACCCTGGAGGTGCTGGACGCTGCCCGGCAGAGCGCCGTCGAGGGCCGCTCCGTCGACATCGGCTGAACTGACGGGTGTGGGCAGCGATCGACCCGCGGCTTGGTCCCACGGGTCGGATTCGCCGAAACGGCACGGCCGGGCTTTCGGAATCGCCCGGCGTCTGCAGCACGGGTTCAGGCGCTGAGGTAGACGTCCGGAAGGTTGTCGCCGCTCAGGACCAGGTTGTAGCTCACGTCGAGGATGCGCACTTCCTGCTTGCCGGTGCAGGTGAGCGTGCTGAGGGGCGCGATGACGAACTTTCCAGTGACCTGGCCGTTGCGGACGGGGAATGTCCTGGTCGCGTTCACGTTGTTCGTCTCGGTCTTCGGGACGCCCTGGACCGCGTTTCCGCTCTTGGTGAAGCACTGGGCGGTCACCGTCACGGTGCCGGTGAGCGAGAAGTCCGCGCTGGTGACGGTGTTGCCGAGGCCGGCGGCCTTGAAGGTGATCACCAGGCTGTTGCCGTCCACCGAAGCGGTGGGCCCCTTCACGTAGTGCGGGCCCGCGTGCGCCGTCGTGGTGAAGCCGAACGACGTGATCAGCGCGACGATCAGAACGGAGATGAGTCGGATGAGGGACTTGTTGTGGGACATGAGGATTCCTTGGTGGTTGCCGTTGCGGGTGCCCATGCCAGGGCTGGCCCGGCAGGCACCCATGGATCCGTGGGCGACCGGGAGCGCGTCGGCACGGGACAGCAGCCGACGGTCGGGCGGATTGGGGTCGGATCGCAGGTGTGCGACCCGCGATGGGAGGCCGCGGCGCGGACACTCAGGGACGGGACGTGGCGCGGAGGCGCGGTGGACTGCGCACCCGCCGGTGAGCACGGATGACAGGCGAGGCACGCGCTGGCGAGCAGATCACGGCCACACCCCCCCGAGGTGACTGTGCTCATGTGGAATCCGGCTCAGTCGTCGTGCCGTGACGTGTCCGGACCATGATGCAGAACGCCGGCCCCCTGTGGGCCGCCGCGTCCGTGACGGAAACCTTGCGAATCGACCGGCGGGATTCCGGTGCCGACCGCAGAATTCACGCTACGTAGAGTCTGGCCAAAGGTCAATGGTTTTTCTCGGCGTGATGTGTATCGCCCTGCGAGGAGCGCGCAGGCGTGGCGCGGTAGCCCAAAATGGGTCCACCGGCGCGTGTCTCAGGCGCTGACGTAGGCCGCCAGGTGCTGACCCGTCAGGGTGGACCTTCCGGCCGCCAGCTCCGAGGGCGTGCCCTCGAACACGATCCGTCCGCCGTCGTGACCGGCGCCCGGGCCGAGGTCGATGATCCAGTCCGCGTGAGCCATCACAGCCTGATGATGCTCGATCACGATGACGGACTTGCCCGACTCCACCAGACGGTCCAACAGGGCGAGCAGGTGGGCGACGTCGGCCAGGTGCAGGCCGGTGGTGGGCTCGTCGAGCACGTAGATGCTGCCCTTGTCCGCCATCGCGACGGCCAGCTTGAGCCGCTGCCGCTCGCCGCCGGACAGGGTGGTGAGCGGCTGGCCCAGGCTGAGGTAGCCGAGGCCCACATCGCCCAGCCGCTCGAGAATGGCGTGCGCGGCGGGCGTCTTCGTCTCTCCCGCCCCGAAGAACTCCAGGGCCTCCGTCACCGGCATGGCCAGCACGTCGGCGATGTTCTTCCCGCCCCAGCGGTACTCCAGCACCGCCGCCTGGAACCGCTTGCCCTCGCACTCCTCGCAGGGCGTGGCGACGGTGTCCATGAAGCCCAGCTCGGTGTAGATGACGCCGGCACCGTTGCACGCGGGGCAGGCGCCCTCCGAGTTGGCGCTGAACAGGGCCGGCTTGGTGCCGGTGGCCTTGGCGAACGCCTTGCGGATGGGCTCCAGCAGGCCGGTGTAGGTGGCCGGGTTGCTGCGCCGCGACCCCTTGATGGCCGTCTGGTCGATGGAGATCACCCCGGCGTCGGCCGGCATCGAGCCGTGGATCAGCGAGCTCTTGCCCGACCCCGCGACCCCCGTGAGCACGGTCAGCACGCCCAGTGGGATGTCGACGTCCACGTCGCGGAGGTTGTTGGTCGATGCGCCGCGGATCTCCAGGGCCCCCTTGGGCGTGCGCGTGGTGGGTTTGAGGGTGGCCCGGTCGTCGAGGTGCCTGCCGGTGAGGGTGTCGCTGGCGCGGAGGCCGGCCAGGGTCCCCTCGAAGCAGATCTCGCCACCCTCCGTGCCCGCCCCTGGCCCGAGGTCGACGACGTGGTCCGCGATGGCGATGGTCTCCGGCTTGTGTTCCACCACGAGCACCGTGTTGCCCTTGTCGCGCAACGAGAGGAGAAGGATGTTCATGCGCTGGATGTCGTGCGGGTGGAGGCCGATGGTGGGCTCGTCGAAGACGTAGGTGACGTCCGTCAGCGACGACCCCAGGTGCCGGATCATCTTCACCCGCTGCGCCTCGCCGCCCGACAGCGTGCCGGAGGGGCGCTCCAGGGAGAGGTAGCCCAGGCCGATCTCGACGAACGAATCCAGCAGGTGCTGCAGGTTCGCCAGGAGGGGGGCGGCCGCCGGCCTGTCCAGACCCCGGATCCAGGCGGCCAGGTCCGTCAACTGCATCGCACACGCGTCGGCGATGTTGACGCCGTCGATCTTCGACGCGCGGGCCCCCTCGGACAACCGGGTGCCGCGACACTCGGGGCACGTGTCGAACTTCACCGCACGCTCGACGAAGGCGCGGATGTGCGGCTGCATCGCGTCGGGATCCTTGGCCAGGAACGACTTCTGGATCTTGGGCACCAACCCCTCGTAGGTGAGGTTGATGTTGTCCACCTTGATCTTCGTGGGCGGCTTGTAGAGGAGATCGTCGAGCTCGCGCTTCGAATAGTCCCGGATGGGCTTGTCCGGGTCCAGGAAGCCGGAGCCGGTGAAGATCCGCACGTACCAGCCGTCGCCGGTGTAGCCGGGCACGGTGAGGGCGCCGTCGTTGAGCGATCTGGTGTCGTCGTAGAGCTGGGTGAGGTCGATGTCCGAGATGTTGCCCTTGCCCTCGCAGCGGGGGCACATGCCCCCGACGAGGGTGTAGGTCTTGGCCTCCTTCTGGACCCGCCCGGCCTTCTCCGTCTTGAGCATCCCTGAGCCGGTCACCGACGGCACGTTGAACGAGTAGGCCTGCGGGGAGCCGATGTGTGGCTGCCCGAGCTTGCTGAACAGGAGCCGCAGCAGCGCGTTGGCGTCGGTGACGGTGCCCACGGTGGAGCGCACGTTGGCGCCCAGGCGCTCCTGGTCCACGATGATGGCCGTGGTCAGCCCGTCGAGGTGGTCCACGTCCGGGCGCGACAGCGTGGGCATGAAGCCCTGCACGAACGCGCTGTAGGTCTCGTTGATCATCCGCTGGGATTCGGCGGCGATGGTGCTGAAGACCAGCGAGCTCTTCCCGGACCCGGAGACGCCGGTGAACACCGTGAGCCGCCGCTTCGGGAGCTCGACGTCGATGCCTTTGAGGTTGTTCTCGCGCGCCCCCTGGACGCGGATCATGTCGTGACTGTCTGCGGGATTGGGTGCGGTGCTCACCGCGCTACCGTGCCACCCCGCCGCGACAATTGCCAGAGGCGGGGCCTGTACGTCGCCGATCGGGCCTAGGGAGCCGGTCGCGATGGCTGCCTCAGCGGGATGCGGCTGCCGAGCGGTCGGCGGTGAGGAACTCGTCGATCTGGTTGATGGCCGCCGTGGCGCCCTCGATCACGCCCATGTCCAGCACCTGTTGCAGGGCCTCGACGGTGGGGTACTCGGACTCGAAGACCGCGCGCGTCCCTCCGTCGTGGGTGGAGAACGAATAGACGTTGTGCCCCACGGGGAGCGCCGGATCCTCGTTGAAGTGCTCGTCGGCGAACCCGTCGTCGAAGCTGAACCGGGTGGGTTCCTCGACCTCCGTGACCGCCCAGAAGCCGTAGTACCGCTGGCCGTCGGGGGCGGTCATGTAGTAGTTCATCCGGCCGCCCGGGGTGAGGCTGTGGTCCACGAAGGTGGCGGGGTGTGTGGGTGGCCCCCACACCTTCTCCAGCTGGCGGGGATCGGCGTAGAGCTGCCAGAGGCGCTCCACGGGGGCCGCGAACTGCGCGGTCATGGTCAGACGACGATTGTCCAGGTCCTTCTGGACGTCGATCACTGGCATGGTCAACCCTCCTGGGGTGTTGTGGTGATGAGTTCCTCGATGCGCGACACTCGTCCGCGCCAGATGCCTTCCAGTTCGGCGAGCATGCTGCCCACCGAGCGCACCGCCTCGACGTTGCCGCTGGCCAGGGACTCGCGCCCCTGCCGCCGCCTCGAGACCAGCGCTGATCCTTCGAGCACCGTGATGTGCTTGTGCACGGCGGCGAAGCTCATGTCGTAGTGCGCCGCCAGCGCCGTGATGGACTGCTCGCCCGCCAGCACGCGGCGCAGGATGTCGCGCCGGGTGCGGTCCGAGAGCGCGTGGAACAGTGCGTCGGCTCGTTCCTCGTCGATCACTGGCATAGCACTATGTTCAACCGTTTGGTTATAGGTTGTCAAGAGCGACCGGGAGATCGCCAGGCCTTCGTGCCTCAGAGATCGGCCGCGTACACGCGCACGCGGGCGCCGGTGCGGCTGATCGTCTCCCTGTCGAGAGCGAGCCCGGTCTTCTCCGCGACCCGCTGGGAGGCGACGTTGTCCGGATGGATGATCGCGATGAGGCGACGGTGGCCCAGTGAGCGGGCGAGGTCGCGGCAGGCCGCGGCGGCATCGGTCGCGAGCCCTCTGCCCTGGTGTCGCGGTAACACGTGGTAGCCCACCTCGAGCTCCTCCCGGCCGTCGATGAGCTGCCAGGTAAGGCCGCAGTCGCCGACGAAGTCGCCGTCGGGGGTGGCGATGATCCAGAGGCCGAGTCCGTCGCGGGCGTAGTTGCGGCGGTTCCAGTCGATCCACTCGGCCGCCTCGTCGCGCGTCTTCGGGTGGGGGTAGTACGTCATGACCGAGGGGTCGCCGAGCAGCGCGGCCATGCTGTCCAGGTCGCCGTCGTCCATCCGGCGGAAGACGAGCCGGTCCGTCATGGGGAGCGGGGCGTCCGCGTCCCAGACCCACTCGTCCTCCCCATCGAAGGCCCGGTGCGGCGCCGGCATCGCGAGGCCGAGCTTCTGCGCCACCCGCCGCGACGCGACGTTGCGGGGGTGGACGAAGGCGACGAGGCGGCGGATTCCGGCCCGGCGCAGCCCGGAGACGAGTTCGCGCATCGCCTCGGTGGCGTAGCCGTTGCCCTGGTGCGGGGCGCCGATCACCCAGGCCAGTGTCGCGGTGGAGGCCGGCGGGTCGACGGTGGCCTGGGCGAACCCGATGGCGGCGCCGACGGGCAGCCGGACGGCCCAGTTGCCCCACACCTCCGTCGACGGAGGCGGCGGTCCGGTCCCCTGCGCCCGGTACCGCCGCTGAAGCTCCTCGACGGTGGGCGGGCTGTCGCCGGTGTAGCGGTGGATCGACGGATCGGCGAGCACCTCGGCCATGGCGGCCGCGTCGTCGACGGTGAGCGGGGTGAGGCGCAGGCGGTGCGTCCGTAGTGGGGAGTGGACCAGATCGCGAAGGGCATCGTCGTCTGCTGGCATGGTGCCAACGCTACGCGCGCGCATACGGTGAGGAGAGGAGGCTGCGATGGCGGTGGTATTGATCGGGCTGGGGTCCAGGGGCGACGTCCAGCCCATGGCGGTCCTGGGCGGCGCCCTGGCTCGTCGAGGCGTCGAGACCACCGTGGTGGCCCTGGCCGAGTACGCGGATCTCGCGGGGCGATACGGGGCCGGTGTGGCGCCCGTTCAGGCAGGGCTGCGGTCAGCGTTGGAGGCGGCGCGGCGGCATCCTCGGGTGGCGAGCACTGCGGCCGGCCAGGGCTGGCTGCTGCGCAGGTGGGTCTCGGAGGTCTCCGGGCCGCTCGTCGAGGCTCTGGTGCGCGCGGTGCGGCCGGGTGACGCTGTGCTCGGTGGCGTGTTGGGCGCCGGGGCTGCGATGGTCGCGGCCGAGGCGCTGGGGGGTCGCGCGGCGACGGTGCTCCTCACCGGCCAGCTGCCCACTGTCCATCCCGAGAGCCACTGCTTCGCCCGCTGGTTCTTGCCCTGGGACGCCTACAACCGGTGGGGGACCGCGCTGAGCTGGAGTGTCGCGGCGGCGCTCGGCGCGCCGCTGGCGCGGGAGGCACGCACGCGGCTGGGTGTGAGGTCCCGGATGGGCCCCGTGTCGAAGGCTCTGGACAGGCACCCGGTTCTCGTGGCGGCCAGCCCCACCCTGGTCCCGCCGCCCCCCGATCGGCCGCCGAGCGTGCACCACACCGGATTCCTGGCGCCCCCCGACGACGACAACCCGCTCCCGGACGACCTGCTGGAGTTCCTGGCGGCGGGCGCCCCGCCGGTGTTCGTCGGCGCCGGCAGCCTGGCAGAGTCGACGGGTGCCGAAGGTCTGGGGCTTCTCGCGGAGGCGGGACGGCTGTCCGGTCGACGCATCGTCACCCTCGCGCCGACGCCGGCTCACGTCGGCCCTGGGCCGGGGGAGGTGTTCGCGGTCTCGGATGTCTCCTTCGAGGCGCTGTTCCCGCGCACGGCCGGAGTGATTCACCACGGCGGCGCGGGGAGCACCCACACGGGGCTGTGGTCCGGCAGGCCGTCGGCGGCCGTCCCGTTCGGTGTGGATCAGCCGTATCACGGCGCCCGCCTCGCGACCCTCGGGGTGGGGCCGCCGCCCGTGCCGTTCCGCCGAGTCGATGCCCCAAGGCTGGCGCGTCTCATCCACGACCTCGTCGACGGCCCCGAGGCCCCCGGCTTCCGAGACCGCGCCCGCGAGGTGGGGGTGACGGTCCGCGGTGAGGATGGGGTGGGCGCAACGGTCCGGGTGATGTCGCGGCTCGGGTTGGTCACCGCGTGAGACTCGTGCAGTTGAGCACGCCTGCCAGCGCGTCCGAGGACCGACCACGACGTCGACCACCGCCGGCCCTTCTTCACTGGCCCTCGGGCGTGTGAAATGGCCCGGCCCCGTGGGGAGCCGGGCCACCTCTGGGGGCATGAATCAGGAGATGACGCCCGCGTCGATCTCCGCCTGGGTCCAGTAGCCGGTGTCGACGAGCGCCTCCGTGAGGTTGTCCTGCGTGACGGTGACCACATCGAGGAGGTAGGACGGGACGACCTTCACGCCGTTGTCGTAATCCTTGGTGTTGTTCGCCTCGGGCTCGTCGCCGGCCAGCAGCGACTGGGCGGCCGTGACGGCCTGCTCGGCCAGCAGACGGGTGTCCTTGAAGATCGTCGAGTACTGCACGCCGTCCTGGATGAGCTTGACGGAGGCGATCTCGGCGTCCTGGCCGGTCACGATCGGGAAGCCGTCAGCGACGGTGCCGGAGTAGCCGTTGTTCTGCAGGGCGGTGATGATGCCGCGGGACAGGCCGTCGTAGGCCGACAGCACGCCGTCGATCTTGGTGTCGCCCTGGTAGTTGGCGGTGAGGAGGTCTTCCATGCGCTTCTGCGCGGTCTCCTGCTGCCAGCCGAGCGTGGCGGCCTGTTCGATCTTCGTCTGGCCGGAGACGACGGTCATGGTGCCGTTGTCGATCTCGGGCTGGATGACGCTCATGGCGCCGTTGAAGAAGAAGTGGGCGTTGTTGTCGTCGAGCGAGCCGGCGAACAGTTCGATGTTGAACGGGCCTTCGCCGCGGGCCTTGAGGCCGTCGATGAGGGATTGGCCCTGCGCGACGCCGACCTTGAAGTTGTCGAACGAGACGTAGAAGTCCACGTTGCCGCTGTCGCGGATCAGGCGGTCGTAGGAGATGATCTTGATGCCCTGGTCGGCGGCGGTCTGCAGCTGGGGGGCGAGGGCGGTGCCGTCGATGGCGGCGATGATCAGGACCTTGACGCCCTGGGTGATCATCTGGTCGATCTGCTGGCTCTGGGTGGGGATGTCGTCGTTGGCGAACTGGAGGTCCACCTCGAAGCCGGCCTCTTCGAGCTGGGACTTGACGGCCTCGCCGTCGGCGATCCAACGCTC
>NZ_JBUZNP010000019.1:0-13401 GCF_055326215.1 Tessaracoccus pujii
CCTTCGACAATGCCAGCGGATGTGGTCACATCTGGCCCGGATCTGCGTGGTCTCCGGGCTGGCGCCGGAACAGCTGACGGCCGCAACCTACCAACCTGCACGCGCTGCGTTCTTCGACGCTGCCCTAGCGCTGCATGACAACCCGCCCCACAAGTCCTTGTCGACGCCCTTGTTCGGCCTCGACGCGGTGATGTTCCACCGCGGGCAAGCTGAACGCGCCGAGCTACGCCGCATCTGGAACCACCGCCCCGCCGCCGAGGTCGACTGGGACCAGATCACAGCACAGGTCCCGGTGATGGCCCAGACGATGCGCCGCTACCTGCAGCAGTGCTCCGCCTCGCTACGGCCGTCGTCGGTGACCTTGTTCAACACCACCCTGCGGCAGTTCGCCGCCTTCCTGACCGCTCGTCACCCCGGCGTCACAAGAATCGCCGAGCTTGAGCGCCGCCACATCGAGGACTACCGCGCATGGCTCGACCAGCGTCCCGGATACCGCGGCCAACCCGGTCTGTCGAGGACCACCTTGGGAATGCGCATGGGGCACCTGCACACCTTCTTCACGCGCATCACCGAGTGGGACTACCCAGACCAGCCCCGCACGGGCCTGGTCTTCCGCGAAGACCGCCCGCGGCTGGACAGGCCATTGCCGAAGTTCCTCCACGACGCCGCCGCCGCAGCGTTCATGACCGCAGCCGCCCGGTTGCCCGACGAACTGGATCGGTTGATGGTCCAGATCCTGGCCCGCACCGGCATGCGTCGCGGCGAACTTCTCGGCCTGCGCATCGACGCCGTTGTCCAGATCGGCACCGGCTACTGGCTACGCACCCCAGTCGGGAAACTTCACACCGACCGCTACATCCCCCTCGACCCCGCCCTGAAGACCCTCATCGACGGCTGGATCGCCAATCGCCCGTCCTGGCAGGCCAGTGACCTGCTCCTGCTCGAACGCGGCCGGCCGATCCCTCCCACACGCGTCGACAAGGCCGTCCAGAAAGCAGCCACCACGGCCGGGATCGGGCACGTCCATCCCCACCAACTGCGACACACCCTTGCCACCCAAGCCATCAACCGCGGCATGAGTCTGGAAGCCATCGCCGCGCTGCTCGGACACACCGACCTGTCCATGACCATGGTCTATGCCCGCATCGGCGACCGCACCGTCGCCGACCAGTACTTCCAGGTCACCAGCAAGATCGAAGCCCTCTACCACCAGGCCCAACCCACGCCCGCCACACCCGTGCTACCCGCCGACGCCGCTGGTCCCGCCATGACCGCCCTCCACGCCGAGGTAGCCAAACGCCTACTCGGCAACGGCTACTGCCGCCGGCCCGTCGAGCTCGATTGCCGCTACGAAACCATCTGCGAGACCTGTCCCATGTTCTTCACCACCCACGAGCACCGCCCCCTCCTGCAAGCCCAACGAGACGACGCCTGCGCCAAAGGCCAAACCCGCCGCGCCGAGGTCTACACCGGCCTACTCGAACGCCTGGATCAAGCCACCGCTTGACACCGATCACCCACATAAGCCGCGGCTTTTTTCAGGAACGCGTTCTCCTCCGACAGCCGGCGCACCTCGGCCTCCAACGCGGCCAGGCGGGCCGCCTCCACCGGGGGCGGGGCCTTCACCGGGTCAGGGTGCTGTTCCCGGTAGATCTTGACCCAGTAGCCCAGCGAGCTCTCATTGATCTCCAACTCCCGCGCGACCTGCGCGATCGGCCGCTGCGCGACCACCACGAGCTGGACCGCGTCAGCCTTGAACTCCGGGGTGTACTTCCTGCGTTTCGATGACATCTCGTCTCGTCGTTCCTTCCTGGTAACGACTGTCCACGAGAAGTGTCACACCCCAGAGGAGAGGATGCTTTTCCATTCGCGACGGTTCCACACGAAGACGCCCCGTTGGCCGGTGGAGCCGGCGGTGGCCGCGGTCCACCAACGACCCTGCCAGGGTTGTCCGGGATCACCACCCCGGGACTCCAGATCCTGCAACCGGCGGGTCACCGCTTCGAGGCGAAGCTCCGGAGAGGTCACCAGCCGGTCCCACTGCGCCATCAGTTGTGTCTTGGTCAAGGGCGGCAGCTGCGACAGCGGGGCGGACTGCATGCCGCGGTGCTGGTCGGCATAGTAGGGCGACTGTCGGGCGGCATGGTCGCGCAGACGCGCCAGCATCCGCTGCTGGTGATCATCGAGCTGGGTTCGGGTCCAGCGATCATGCTGTTGGGTCCTCCAACGGGTCACCAGCAGCTCTCCGAACAGGGCAGTCATGGCCAGCTCCCAAGGCTGACTCTGTCCGTGACAGTAGCGGTCCCACCCGAGCCTTCGTATGTAGAGGCCGCCTCGGCGGCCCTGGACACCGCTCTAGGCAGTGCCGCGAATCGGTCCATGCCTTCGGCGACATGGGCGACCTGGAACTCCACCTCGACGGTGGCGCCGAAGACGTCGCCGGCCCCGACGGGGGCCGGTTCGTTGGCGACGGGTTGCGTGAGGATCGGCGTGGCCATGCCGTCCGAGGTCACCTGTAACGGGTGGGCTGACTGGACAAGTGCCGTGTGCAGGTCCAGGTGCCGTGGCGCCGTGGTACCAGGTGGGTGGATGCCGTGGGGAGCGGCGCTTCTGGTCACTTGTACCCCCTTGCCTTGGTGTTCGCTGGGTTCTGTGTTGGGGTCGGGCACTCCGCCGCGGCCAAGTTTCAGTGGCGGTGCCCGGCGCCTGGGCGGCCGTGCATGAGCAGCATCATGCCCGCGCAGAGGAGGCCGCCGATCAGCGCGCCTCCGCCGCCTCCGCTGAACAGGGACCACAGGCCGAACCCGATCAACGGTAGGCACATCAGGAGCATGTGCCACATGTGGCCACCATGGCCTTGGTGCTGCTGGGCGGGTCCGGTGGCGGCGGGTGGGGCGTCGGGGCCGGTGGGGCGGTGGTGGCTGTGGAGGCTCATGAGCCGGGTTCCTCTCGTTCGGATGTTACTTCCACTGTGCGGGGTCGGGATTCAGATCCGATCCGCGGCTGGTCAACCTCTGATCAAGAACGGTTCAGCTGCGGACCAGGCGTGAGATGGCTGTGGAGGCTTCGCTGACCTTGGCGTCCCGGTAGGCGGGATCTGCTGACTGGATGGCCTGGGTGAGGCAGTGCTGGAGGTGGTTGCCGACCAGGTCCAGGGCGACTGAGCGCAGCGAGCCGGTGACTGCTGAGGTCTGGGTGAGGATCTCGATGCAGTTGGCGTCCTGGTCGACCATGCGGGCGATGCCACGGATGTGGCCTTCGATCACCGCGAGTTGGCCGATGAGTTCCTGACGCTGTGGGTTGCTGGTCATGTGTCCTGGACCTGGTCTGGTTCGGCGCCTAGTGGTGGTGGTGCGGGGCGGGGGTGTGGGTGGGCTCGTGGGGGTGCTCGGCCGGGGCGTGGGGGTGTCCGTAGCGGGCGGGGTCGGCGTCGAAGGCTTCGGCGCAGTGGGTGGAGCAGAAGTAGATCGTGGTCTCGCCGATGGTGCGGGTGGCGGCCGCGGTGGCGGGCTTGACCTTCATGCCGCAGACGGGATCGATCTGGGCGGTGGCGGTGGTCTTCTTGCCGAACATGGGGGTGTCCTTTCCGGTGGTGTGGTGCTGGGTGGTGGGGGTTTCGCCGCCGATTTCGACGACGGGGGTGACGGGGGTGACGGGGGTGGGGGTCTGGTCGATGGGGTGTGGTGCCCAGCGGCGGAGCCGGTTGGCGTTGGTGACCACCGACAGTGAGGACAGCGCCATGGCCGCGGCGGCGACCATGGGGCTGAGCAGGATCCCGAAGAACGGGTAGAGCAAACCTGCGGCGATGGGGATGCCCAGGCTGTTGTAGAGGAACGCGAACACCAGGTTCTGTTTGATGTTGCGCATGGTGGCCCGCGACAGGTCGACGGCGGTGACCACCCCTGACAGTGCGCCGGAGATCAGCGTGATGTCGGAGGATTCGATGGCCACATCGGTGCCGGTGCCGATCGCGGAGCCGACGTCTGCCTGGGCCAGTGCGGGGGCGTCGTTGATGCCGTCGCCGACCATTCCGACGATTCTGCCTTCGTCCTGGAGCCGGCGGACCTCGGCGGCCTTGTGGGCGGGCATCACTTCGGCGACCACGCGACGGATCCCGACCTGGGAGGCGATCGCGGCGGCGGTTGCCCGGTTGTCGCCGGTCATCATGATGACCTCGATGCCGCGTGCCTGGAGGGCCGCGACCGCGGCGGGGGAGCCGTCCTTGATGGTGTCGGCGACCGCCACGATTCCCGCGGGGAGCCCGTCGACGGCCACCAGCATCGGCGTCTTGCCCCCTGCGGCGAGCGCGTCATGCAGCGGCTGCAGCGTGTCGGTACTGATGCCATTTTCGTCGAGAAGTCGCCGGTTGCCGATCAGGACGTCGTGGCCGTCGACGTGGCCGCGGACGCCTTGCCCGGTGATCGAGTCGAAGTCGGTGACCTCGCCCAGGGTGAGACCGCGGTCGGTGGCGCCGGTGACGATCGCCGCCGCCAGGGGGTGCTCGGAGCTGTTCTCGATAGCGGCGACCCAGCCGAGGAGCTGGTTCTCATCGAACGCTGCGACGGTGGCGACGTCGGTGAGGGTCGGTACACCCTTGGTGATGGTGCCGGTCTTATCGAGGATGATCGCGTCAAGCTTGTGCGCGGTTTCCAGCGCTTCAGCGGAGCGGATCAGGATGCCGTATTCGGCTCCCTTCCCGGTGCCCACGGTGATCGACATCGGGGTCGCGAGCCCCAAGGCGCAGGGGCAGGCGATGATCAGGACCGAGACCGCGGCGACGAGCGCAAACACGAACACCGGCGGGGGACCCACCAGCAGCCAGATCGCCAGCGTCCACACCGCGACGATGATCACGACCGGGACGAAGTAGCTGGAGACCTTGTCCACGAGCCGTTGGATGGGGGCCTTCGAGCCCTGGGCCTCACGGACCAGTTTGATGATCTGGGCGAGCATGGTGTCGGAGCCGACCTTGGTGGCGACATATCGCAGTGCCCCGGTGGCGTTGATGGTGGCGCCGATGATGGTGTCGCCGACGGTCTTGGCCGCAGGGATGGATTCGCCGGTCACCATCGACTCGTCGACAGCGGAGGATCCGTGGATCACCTCACCGTCGACAGGCATCTTCTCCCCGGGACGGATCACGATCACATCGCCGACGACGACGTCCTCGACCGGGATCTCCAGTTCGGTGTCGTCGCGCAGGACCCGCGCGGTGCGGGGCTGGAGGCCGATCAGCTTACGGATGGCCTCACCGGTGCCGGCCTTGGCTTTGGTTTCCAGGAGACGGCCGAGCAGGATCAACGTGATGATCACCCCGACGGCTTCGAAGTACACCTGCCGCAACTCCTCAGGCAGGAGGCCGGGGGCGAAGGTGACCACCAGGCTGTAACCGAACGCCGCGACAGTGCCCAGCGTGATCAGCGAGTTCATGTCCGCGGTGCGGTGCGACAAGGCCCGCCACCCGACGCGGTGGATCGGCCACCCCGACCACAGCATCACCGGCGCAATCAACGCCAACTGCAACCACGGACTCATCAAGATCTCAGGCACCCAGGTGGCGCCGAACAGTTCGACGGCCATCACCGCGATCAGCGCCGGGGCTGTGAGGATCGCGCCGATGGTCACCCGCCGGGTCAGGTCCCCGATCTCCGCGGCCCGCTCCGCCTCATCGTCATCGGCGCCGTCGGTCGACAGACCCGTCGCCGCCGGGGAGGCGGTCGTCTGCGCATGATGCTCCGGTGCGGTGAGGGGGGCTGGTGCGGTGTGGGGGTCGCCGGTGACGCGGATCAGACCGGAGACCATGTTCATGCCGCATGCGAAGCGGAACTCGCCGGCCTCCGTGGGCGTGAACTCGACGGCGGTGGTGCGGTACGCGGGAAGGCTCGCGTTGACCTTGAAGTCCGACATCACAACTCGCGAGGTGCACTCACCGCCCTCTCGGCGGTCGAACATGATCCGCACCGGCATCCCGGGACGCACCCCCTCGATCACGCCGGGGTTGTAGCCCCCGTCGACGGTCACATCGACCACCTGAACACCGTCCTCGATGCGGACTTTCCCGGCCCGTTTCGGGCCAAAGAAGAACCACAACAGCAGCCCGGTCAGGACCACCGCCCCACCTATGACCAGCCAGAGCATCACAATCTCCACTTCTTCTCGACTCCCACCCATTACCCTGGGGGGGTATAATTCGAGGGTAGACCCAGGAAGGTTCGGAAATGACCCAGAGGGGGTCAGGCTTCGGTCAAGATTTCCCGGCCGTCGTCCACAGGGACTGTGGTGAGGGCAAGTCGGTGGCGGGACCCGGGTCGGGGGCGGCGCCGGCGTCGGGTCAGTTCGAACCCGGAGCGGTCGAGGGTGGCTCGGACCTGCGAGCTGGTCACGGCGCCGGCCGGCGCCAGCGTCAACAGCGACTCGCCGTGCGGCTCCAAATCCATGCCGACGGTGTGCACCCCGGGCAAGGCCCGGACCGCGTCCACAGCGCTGATCATGCAGCGCCAGCAGCTGAGCCCGCGCACCCCGTAGGTGGCCTGTGTCATCGTCGCCACGTCGAATCACCCTCTCTTCCTGGTCGGTTTCGCGTGTCCATGTTCGATGGTGCCCCCCGCGATGTCGGGAACCGGTCTGGGTGGGGTCAAGATCCCGACAAGACCCGGCCAGGTGGTCGGATCTTCACTGCACCCTGTCCGGGTCCTACTCGTTGCTCAGGTGACCGGCCGTGTGGCTCACCAGTCGGCGGGGCTGACAGCCGTCGGGTGCGTGGGGGGCCGGTGAGGTGGTCGAAGAGCGATCCACATGGCCGCCAGCACAGCGAGGAGCCCGGCGGCGGTCCATCCGCCCGGTCGCTCGCCCAGTGCGACGGAGGCCAACGCGATACCAAGGACCGGAGTCAGGAACGTCCACGCCGTCAACGTGTCGAGCCGGCTGCGGCGCGCCTCGGCGAACCACGCCATGGTCGTCGCTGCGGTACCAACAAGGGCCAGGAACGCCAGCGAGAGGGTGAAGCGGGGACTCCATAGGATCACCGGCGGGCCCTCCACGGCCGCGGCGAGCATCATCAGTCCAGCCGCGCCAATCAGCAGGTGCCACGCGGTGGCCGTGACCAGATCCAGCCCGGTCAGCCGCCGGGAGAGCAGGGTGCCGGCGGTCACGGCGGCGGCTGACAGGAGCGACAATGCCGCCCCGCTGCCCCGCCACCGGGCAGCGCAACGGCGACCAGCCCGGCGAAGCCGACGACCAGGGCGGCCGAAGTCCGGGGGGAGAGCCTCTCGCCGTAGAAATACCAGGCGGGGAGGAGGATCAGCAGGGGCTGGGCGTTGGCCAGCACCGCGGCGGTCCCGGTCGCGCCGCCGGCGACCCCGCCGAACATCGCGGCGAATGCCACTGTGACGTTGACCAGGCCTAGGACCGTGATGAGTCCCCAGGCGCGCCAGCCACGGGGGACAGGGCGGTGCAAGGCGGCGCCGAGGGCCAACAGGGCCGCCCCGGCGATGAGGGCCCGCAGCGCGGCGAACCACAGGAGGGGGGCGTCGCGGAGCCCCCACTCGATCGCCACGAAGCACGCCCCCCAGGCCGCTGTGATCCACAGCATCCGCAACGCCTTCGGCCGCCGGGTTTCTTCGGTCCCCGCTCCCGTCGCCGAAGCGGTGAGGCCAACAGGGTCGTCCACGCCCACCCCCCGGTCAGCGGATGCCGGACGGCACTGGAGCGGTGGGCTCCGGCTCCCGGGCCTGGCCTTGCGGCGCGGCCGGGGCCTGCTGCGCGGGCAGCCTGAGCTGTTTGAGCAGGAGGGCATTGACGGTGACGATGACCGTGGAGCCCGACATCGAGAGGGCGGCGATCTCTGGGCGCAGCATCAGGCCGAAAGCGGGGTAAAACACCCCGGCGGCGATCGGCAGCGCGATGACGTTGTAGCCGATGGCCCAGGCCAGGTTCTGACGCTCCTTGCGTACGGTTCCCTTGCCGATGCGCAGTGCGACGGAGACGTCCAAAGGATCGGAGCGCATCAGGACGATGTCCGCGGTCTCGATGGCCACGTCCGTCCCGGCACCAATCGCGATACCGATGTCGGCCTGGGCCAACGCAGGCGCGTCGTTGACGCCATCACCCACCATCGCGACCGTCTTTCCGGACTGCTGCAACTCGGCGATCTTGTTCGCCTTGTCCCCGGGCAGAACCTCGGCGATGACGGTGTCGATGCCGAGCTGGTCAGCGATACGTAGAGCGGTGGCCTCGTTGTCGCCGGTCAGCATGACGACCTCGATCCCGGACTCGTGCAGGGCGGCGACAGCGGCAGCAGCAGTGTCCCGCGCGGCGTCGGCCAATGCGATGACACCAACCGCGCGCCCATCCACCGCGGCGAGCACTGCCGTGCGCCCCGATGCGGCCAACTCGTCACGGCTCACGGCCAGGTCGCCGAGGTCGACGTTCTCCCGGACCATCAGGCGGAGGTTTCCCACCAGGACACGTCGGCCGTCGACGGTGGCGGTTGCGCCGTGGCCCGGGACGTTGAGGAACTCGCTCACGGAGAGCACGGGCACGCCGCGCTCGGCGGCTCGGCGGTCGATGGCGCGGGCCATGGGGTGTTCAGACTCGCGTTCGACGGCAGCGACCAAGGCCAGCATCTCATCCTCGCCCATCCCCGCCGCGAGAACGTCGGTGACCTCAGGCTCCCCCTTGGTTAGGGTGCCCGTCTTGTCCATCACCACCGTGTCGATCCTCGCCATCCCCTCGAGGGCGGTGGCGTTCTTGAACAACACTCCCCGCTTGGCGCCCATCCCGGTACCGACCATGATCGCAGTTGGGGTCGCCAGACCGAGGGCGTCGGGGCATGTGATGACCACGACGGTGATGGCGAAGAGCATCGCCTGTGCCACGCCGACGCCGGCGAGCATCCACACCGCGAAGGTAACAGTGCCGCCGATGAGGGCGACGAACACCAGCCAGAACGCGGCCCGGTCGGCCAGGCGCTGGCCCGGGGCCTTGGAGTTCTGAGCCTCCTGAACCATCTTGACGATCTGCGCCAACGCGGTGTCCGCGCCGACTCTTGCGGCGCGGACCCGCAAGGTGCCGGTGGTGTTGATCGAGGCACCGATCACGTCCGCGCCGGGCGCCTTCTCCACCGGCATGGACTCTCCGGTCACCATCGACTCGTCGACTTCGGACTCCCCCTCCTCCACCACCGCATCGACTGGGATCTTCGCCCCCGGCCGTACCAGTAGCAGGTCACCGGTGACGACTTCGGAGGTCGGGACCTCCACGGGCTGACCGTCCCGGAGCACGACTGCCTGGGAGGGCGCGAGTTCGAGCAGCGTGCGCACAGCGTCGTTCGCGCCGCCACGGGCCCGCATCTCCAGCCAGTGCCCGAGCAGGACGAAGGTGGTCAGGACCGTGGCGGCTTCGTAGAAGACCTCACCCCCGCCGGTGAACGTGACCACCACGCTGTACAACCAGCCTGCCCCGACCGCGACCGCCACCAGGACCATCATGTCCAGCGTCCTCGCGCGGAGCGCCCGGAAGGCCCCGTCGAAGAAGATCCACGCCGAGTAGAACACCACCGGCAGGGACAAGATCAGAGAGAAGACGTCGTCGCGTAGCCCGAAGGGTGCCGGCACGGTGAACCCCAGGACCTCCCGCCCGATCGGCGACCAGAACAAGATGACCACCGACAGGACCGCGGCGACCAGGAGACGGTTGCGCATGTCTCGCACCATGTCCACCATCGACCCACCATGCCCGCCGTGGCCCATCACCGCCTGCGCGGATCCGCCAGCCTCATCCCCACCCCCGTGGCCGGTGTGCCGTTCGTGGCCGATGTGGGGGTCGGTCGAGACCGGTTCCGCCATGGTGTGGCAGATGTGGCTAGGTACCGACTGCCCGGTGCAGTGGTAGCCGCAGTCATTGACCCAGCCGACCAGTTGGGCGACCGAGGTCTGGTTCGGGTCGTAGGTGACCGTCGCGGTCTGGGAGACGGCGCTGGCCTCGACGGCCAGCACGCCGGGTACCCCTAGTAACGTCTTCTCGATCACTGATTCCGAGGTGGCCCAGTGCAGGCCACCGGCCTCTAGGACCGTGGTTTGACTCTTCATGATCGGGTCTTCCTCTCCGGCCGCTCGGCCGACAGGTCGTGCGCCGATGGGCTCGGCGGATGCCTGCCCGTCCGTCGGGTCTCAGGCCGTCGCCCTGACCGGGGCGGGAAGGAATCTCGCTGGTCACGGTACCGGCCGGGGGCGACAGCGACTCCACCGCGCGGCTCCGGCTACAGGTCGACGCAGTGGACGGCAGGTTTCTGGTGATCGCGGTGTCCCGCGAGCACCACATCCGCTCGGGCGCCATCTGAAGAACTGCCGCTTGAACCCATGTCGATCACCGCCTTTGAATCTCGACTTTGGCACGCACCCGCCACGGGACTTCGACCTACGCCGAAGAGCCCTTTCCTCGACGACCCGAGCCGCGGTGGACCCGTGGCGCCGCCACGACACCCCAAAGGGGTATGTCATCAGGGTAGGCACGGTGCAATCCGAAAGTCACGGTCAGGTGGTCAGATTGCGCCCCGCTGGGTGGTGGGCTTTCGGGGTGTTCCCCGGTTGCTCACGCGTCGCCGCCGGTGATGGCGGCGATGGGTTCATTATCGCGGGCGGGGAGCAGTAGCGCCATGGATCCTTCGGAGAGGTAGCGGCGTTCGTCGGTGATCCATTCGTCGTTGGTGTCAGCGAGGATCATCCCCACCAGGCGGATCACGGAGGCCTCGTTGGGAAAGATCCCCACCACGCGGGCGCGGCGTTTGATCTCCTTGTTCAACCTTTCCAGGGGGTTGGTCGACCAGATCTTGCTCCAATGCGCCCGCGGGAACCCGGCGAAGGCCAAGACCTCGGTCTTCGCCGTATCCATCAGGGGTCCGATTGAACCACCCCGGGTTTAGTGGAGAGTTGTGTGTTCTTCGGCGGCGGTCGCCGCGGAAGGGTTCTGAGCAGCATCGTAGGCGTGCTCGTATGCGGCGGGTGCGAGGTAGTCGCACCAGGTGTGTGGCCGGGCCGTGTTGTACCAGTCGACCCATCTGAGAACTTCCAGCTCGACGTGCTCAAGAGTGCGCCACGGCCCTCGACGCCGGATCAGCTCGGTCTTGAAGACCCGGTTCAGCGCCTCGGCGGCGGCGTTGTCGTATGAATCGCCCTTGGACCCGACCGAGGCGACGATGCCGAGTTCCTCCAAGCGTTCGGTGTAGCGGATCGCTCGATACTGGACGCCGCGGTCGGCGTGGTGGACCAGACCCGCCAGCACCCGCCCGTCGCGCTGCCGCTGCCAGATGGCCTGCTCGAGGGCGTCCAGGGCCAGGTCGGTGTGCAGTGATCCGGAGACCCGCCAGCCGACGATCCTGCGGGAGAACAGGTCCATCACGAACGCCACGTAGACGAACCCGGCCCATGTTGGCACGTAGGTGATGTCAGCGACCCACCGGTTGTCCGGCGCCGGGGACGTGAAGTCGCGGTTGAGTTGGTCTGCCGGATGGGCGTCCTTGGCCGGTAGGGTCGTGCGGGGCCGCTTGTGATCACCGGCGACCGCTCCGGTCAGACCCAACGCCCTCATACGGGGGGCCACGGTGCACCGGGCCACCGGTGGATAGTGGACCCCGGTGGTCCGGCCGTGCTCGTCTCGGACCTCCTGCCGGTTGAGGACCTTCCACATCTTCATCACCCCGTAGACCTGGTAGTTCGCCTGGTAGGTCGCTTGGATGCGCTCATCCAGCGCCGCGTCGGCCAGCGCCCGCTGCGACGGTGAGCGCTTCTTGGCCGCGTAATAGGTGCTCGGGGCGATCTGGGCGCCGGCCTGTGTGAGCACGGCGCAGATCGGCTCGACCCCGAAGCGGTCCTTGTGCTGATCGATGTAGTTGATCAACGTGGAGAGGGGCGGTCGAGCTCCGCCGCGAAGAAAGGCTTGATATGTAGGTGATCTCGACCCTGATGCAGCGGGCAGCCGACGTGACGGCGACGATGGGGCCATCGACGTCTGGGCGGGGGCTGGTGATGGAGCGTTTCGAGCCGCATCTGGATTTCATCGATGGGGCCGCGCCCACGATCGGCGAGCAGTTGCTGGATGAGTATCTGCGGTTCACGGCAGCCCGCTTGCGCCCAAATTCCGTACTGGCGCAGGCTTTCGACATCAAGGTGTTCTTCGAGGTGGTGGGGAAAGCACCGCTGGCGGTGACCACGGCGGACGTGCTGGCGTTCATTGAGCAGCAGCGGGCTCCTCGTCATGGCGGCAACGTGGTCCGGTTGGCCGATGGCGAGCAGGGCTTGGCTGCCTCGACGATCAAGCGTCGGCTGGCGACGGTGTCGTCGGTGTTCGACTATCTGGTCGCGCGGGGGTTGTGTGAGCGGCAACCGGTCCCGCGGTCGATGTCGCCGCGGTCCCGCTCCTTGCGGGGCTCGCCGCTGATCCGGGCCCCGAAGCGCCTGCCGCAGGTCCTGTCGCCGGGCGAGGCAGCGGCGTTGATGGCGGCGTTGCGCACGCAGCGGGACCGGGCCATGGTGACGCTGATGTTGCACGCCGGGCTCCGGCGCTGCGAGGTGTTGGGTCTGCGCTTGAGTGACATGCAGCTGGGTGACCAGCGCGTGTTCGTCCATCAGGGCAAGGGCGGCCACGAACGCATCGTCCCGGTCGTCGAGGCCTTCTTCATCCAGCTGGCCGACTATCTCGCCACGGAGCGCCCCGCGGGTTCTGATCCGGAGCTGGTGTTCGTGGTGTTGAAGGGCCCTCGCCGGGGCCGGCCGTTGAGCCCGGCCGGGCTAGACGAGGTCCTGGCCGGCGCCCGCCGCCGAGCCGGGTTACGTCATGCGACCTGTCACGAGTTGCGGCACACGTGCTTCACCCGGCTGCGGGAGGCCGGGATGGCGTTGGAGGCGATCCAGGCCCAGGCCGGACACGCGAACTTGGAAACCACCCGGATCTATCTGCACCTGTCCAATGACTGGCTCGCCGATCAGTATCGCGACGCGATGAGCGTGTTGGCCGACATCTACCCACCGATCACCAGGAGCGAACCATGAGCGTCCCGGCCGAGCACCAGAGTGTCAGCCCCGTCTTGGGTGAGGTGATCGACGCCTACATCGCCGGCGGCGCAGCTGCGGCCGTCCGTAAGGGCCGTCGGCTAGCGGCGGCGCGCTTCGCCCGCTTGTTCGGCGACCTCGAGGGTTGGAGGTCGGCCAGCATCCAGCAACGACGTCAGGTTCGCACCGAGGTCATGTCCTTTGCCGCGCATGCCGTGATCGCCACCCAGACCCCGGTTGATGCGGCGTTCGTGGCGCAGTCGGGCTGCCACTGGGGCATCTACGTCCAAGATGCCTATCCCGAGCAGCACCAACGCTTCACCGCCCAGGCCACAGAGCTGGGCTTCAGCCTTCG